>JAPKYU010000318.1 GCA_026394175.1 Acidobacteriota bacterium
GTCTACCTGATCGGCATCACCGCATTCGGCGCCCACTTCCGCAAATCGCAGCGTTCGCTGAAGGACTACTTCCTGGGCGGGCGCACCGTGCCCTGGTGGGCCATCGCGCTGTCCATCGTCTCGGCCGAGACCAGCATCCTCACCATCATCGGCACTCCGGGCATCGCCTACAACGGCAACCTGGGCTTCCTGCAGGTGGTGCTCGGATACCTGCTGGCGCGTGTGGTCATCAGCACGGTGCTGCTGCCGCACTATTTCAAGGGCGAGCTGTACACCGCCTACCAGTTGATCGACCGGCGCTTTGGCTCGCGGCTGCGGCGCGTGACGGCCGCCTCTTTCCTGGTGATCCGCGGCCTGGCCGAGGGCGTGCGCGTCTTCGCCATCTCCATCCTGGTGGGAATCGTTCTGGGCACCGGCGAGCTGGCCTCCGTGGTTCTGATTACCATCCTGACGCTGTTCTACACCTTCGAAGGCGGCATGACCGCGGTCATTTGGACCGACGTCATCCAGATGGGCATCTACGTGGCCGGCGCCCTGCTCAGTTTCGGCATGCTGCTCCAGCTTGTGCCCGGCGGATGGCCGGAGGTGGTGTCGCTGGCGGCGGCCAACGGCGACAAGTTCCGCATCTTCGACTTCACACTCTCGCTCTCCAAGACCTACACCTTCTGGGCGGGCCTTGTGGGCGGCATGTTCCTGACCACCGCCACCCACGGCACCGACCAGTTGATGGTGCAGCGGCTGCTGGCGGCCCGCAACGAGCGCGACAGCCGCCGCGCGCTGTTCGCGAGCTGGCTGGTGGTCTTCTTCCAGTTCACGCTGTTTTTGGTGATCGGCGTGATGCTGTTCGCCTACTACCGGCACTTCCCGCCCTCCCGGCCGTTCTCGCGCTCCGACGCCATTTTCCCAACCTTCATCGCCGACAATTTCCCGCCGGTGATCGCTGGCCTCGTGGTGGCGGCCATTCTGGCGGCGGCCATGTCCAACCTCAGCGCGGCGCTGAATGCGCTGGCCTCCACCTCGGTGGTGGACTTCTACAAGTCTCATTTCGCGCCGGGACGCACCGAGGCCCATTACCTGCGCGTTTCCCGCTTCGCCACGCTCATCTGGGGCGGGATCTTGGTCGGCATCGCCATGGCTTCGGCCCACTGGCAAACCTCGGTGTTTGAGATGGGGCTGAGCATTGCCTCGGTGGCCTTCGGTTGCCTGCTCGGTGTCTTCCTGCTGGGCGTGCTCACCCGCCGGGCCAACGAGTTTGGTGGCATCGCGGGGATGATCGTCGGGTTGGCCGTAATGGTCTATGTCTGGCAGTGGACCAGCACGCATTGGACCTGGTACGTGCCCATCGGCACGGCCACCACTTTCTCGGTGGGCTATTTGAGCAGCCTGCTCAGGCCGGAGGCTGTAGGCTGTAGGCTGTAGGCTGAAACCCGGAACCTGGAACCTGGAACTTTGAACGTTGAACCTCGAACGAATGAACCATCAACCGAACCGGCAGACTGAACTGATCCGAGGACTGGGCGCGTGGGGCGCCTCCTCGGTGGTGGTAGGCACGATTATCGGCAGCGGCATCTTCTTGGTCAGCAGCACCATGACCCGCGGAGTGGGAACGCCTGCCGCCGTCTTCTTCGTGTGGGTGTTCGGAGGGTTGCTGTCGCTGAGCGGCGCGCTGGCTTATGCCGAGCTGGGGGCCATGCTGCCGGAAGCCGGGGGCGAGTACGTCTACCTGCGGGAGGCTTACGGCCCGCTGTGGGGCTTTTTGTACGGCTGGTCGCAGTTCCTGGTGATGAAGACGGCGTCCATTGCGACGCTGGCCGCCGGCTTCGCCCTTTACTTCACGTTTTTCTTCCCATCGCTTAATTTGAAAGCAGTCGCGGTCATCGTTGTCGCCGTCCTCGGGACCGTCAATTACTTCGGTGTGCGCACCGGCGGCGCCGTCCAGACCTTCTTCACCGTTCTAAAAGTCGCCCTGATCCTGGCGCTGGTGGTGGCCGCGCTGGCGATCGGCGGCGGCCACTGGGCGAACTTCTCCACTGCCGTGCCGGTCGGCTCGCGCCTGAGCGGCTTCGTCGTGGCGCTGGTGGCCGCGCTGTGGGCCTACGACGGTTGGAACAACGTCAGCATGGCGGGCGGGGAAGTGGCCGACCCGCAGAAGAACATTCCCCGGTCGCTGGTGCTGGGGACGCTGGGCGTGGGCCTGCTCTACGTGCTGGCCAACGTCGCTTACTTCTACATTCTGCCGGCGCCGCAGGTGGCCGCCGCGCAGCGCGTGGCCGGCGAGGTGGCCCGCAAGTTCCTCGGGGAGTGGGGCGGAAGCGCGGTGGCGCTGGCCGCCATGGTGTCGATGTTCGCCGCCATTAACGGCTCGATCCTTGCCGGCTCGCGGGTACCCTTCGCCATGGCCCGCGACGGCGTTTTCTTTCCCGCGCTGGCCCGCGTGCATCCGCGCTACCACAGCCCGCACGTGGCGGTGATCGTGCAAAGCGTGCTGGCCGCATTGATGGCGCTTACCGGCCAGTACGACGAGCTGTTCACCTACGTGATTTTCGCCTCCTGGATCTACTACGGCCTGACCGGCGCGGCCGTGTTCATGCTGCGCCGTAAGCACCCGGAGTGGCCCCGCCCCTACCGCACCTGGGGCTATCCGGTGCTGCCGGCGCTGTTTGTGGCCATCAGCGGCGCGCTGGTGGTGCTGACGTTGCGTGAGCAGGCCTGGTGGCGGTCACTGCTGGGCCTGGGCATTATCGGGCTGGGCGTGCCTGCTTACTTGATTGGCCGGCGGTACGCGCGGAAGGCCGGCCTGGCCGCCGTTGTACTGGTTTGCGTCTGTTCCGTTGGAGCGCCGACCTGCAGGTCGGCAACCTTGGCCGGCCTGGAGGCCGGCGCTCCCAGGTCCGAGCTACTGTTGTTTACCTTGAACGAAGAGGCGGCGCTGGACTCGCTTCGCCAGCACGTGGCCCGCGGCACGCTGCTCTCTCCGCAGTGGTTCGCGGTATCGGGCGGCGGGGCGCTGGCCGGTGCGCCCAACGCAGTGCTGCTGGAGGCGGCCCGCTCGCGCGGCGTCGCTGTTGCCCCTTCGGTGATCAACCGCGATTTCTCGGCGCAGGCTGCCTCCGCGCTGCTCCGCTCCGCCTCGGCCCGCTCCCGCCTGGTTAACCAATTGACCGCCAAGGCGCGCCAGTACGGGTTCCGCGGCTACGTGATCGATTTCGAGAACCTTCCCCCCGATGCGGCGGCCCGGAAGCGCTTCACGCAGTGGATGGGCGAGTTGCGGGCGGCATTCGGCCCGGCGCACCTGTCGCTGATTGTGGCGCTGCCGCCGCCCACCACCCGGCAGCGCCAGGCGCTCGACTACCAGGCCATCGGCCGGCTGGCCGACCGCGTGGTGCTGATGGCCTACGATCAGCACGGGCGGTTCAACGACCCGGGACCGATTGCGGGCTATGAGTGGGTGGAGACCGCGCTGGCCGATATCGGCGCGCTGATTCCCGCCCACAAGCTGCTGCTCGGCATCGCCTTCTATCACCGCAACTGGGGCGGGGCGGAGGCAACCTCGGGCACGTACAACGAAGCCGTCGCCCTGGGGCGGGAGAACCGCGCGGAGTGGCGCTGGCACCCCGAGTACCGCGCTCATTGGTTCGACTTCATGGAGCGCGGCCGGCGGCACACGGTCTGGATCGAAGACGCGGCCAGCGTTGCCGAGAAGCTGGCCTTGGCCCGACGCTTCGGCCTGGCCGGCGTGGCCGGCTGGCGGCTCGGCCAGGAGGACCCGCGCGTCTGGCTGCTGCTTCAGGAGTTTCAGCGGTAGGGGCCGGCCGGCGGGACGCCAGCGCTACAACTTGCACGCTGCTGAATGCGTGCCTGACAGGCCGGATGGGTGTACGATACCCAAGTGAGCCCGACCATTTTCCGGGCCGGCGGGTATCGCTTCTACTTCTTCTCGCGTGAAGAGCGGCGAATGCATGTCCACGTTCATCATGCGGAGGGAGAGGCCAAGTTTTGGCTCGAACCCGAAATTGAATTGGCGCACAGCTATGGCTTGGGTGCGCGTCGTCTTGCGAGCGCTTTGAAGTTCATTCGGAGACACGAGAATGAGATCCGCGCTGGGTGGAACAAGCACTTCGGCGGTTGAGGTCACGAATGTTTCCAAGCACGGTTTTTGGCTCTTGGTGAGGGAGCGGGAGGTGTTTCTGCCGTTTGAGCATTTTCCGTGGTTTCAAGATGTGCCGATCAGACAAGTGCTGAATGTCCAACTGCTCCACGCCGACCACCTTTACTGGCCCGATCTCGATGTTGACCTCTCGGTAGAATCGATAGAACACCCCGAAGGCTTTCCGCTGGTTAGTCGTGTCAAGCCCGTCCAAGGTCCAAGGTCCAAAGTCTAACGCCCCAGGCCAAAGGTGATCGGGCCCCGGTTCCTGCCTGGATCCGCGGACACCCCTTGTCATCTTGGCGGTCAAAATGCATCCTTATCCATGGAGGAGATGCATTCATGGCGCAACGAGAGCCACACTTTTACGAAACGTCTGTCGAATATGAGGAGGACCGCCGCGGGGTCGCTTTTTCGCCTGGGCTGCCGGATCTTGCGTTTTCGGCGCCGCCCGAATTCAACGGGCAGCCCGGCTACTGGACGCCCGAGCACTTCTACGTGCTGGCCGCCGAGACCTGTCTGATGGCCACCTTTGTGGCCATTGCGGAACACTCCGACCTGCCCGTGCTGGGCTATTCCTCAACCGCCAAAGGGAAGCTGGAGTGGATCGATGGGCAAGGGTATCGGTTCACCGGCATCGAGATTCGCGCCAAAGTACACATCGAAAAGGAAGCGGACCGCGAAAAAGCGTTGCGGGTGCTGGAGAAGGCCGAGAAAGGCTGCCTGGTGGCGCGCTCCATGGCCGCGCCGGTCACCGCCGTTCCGGACATCATCGTTTCGGCGTCCGCCGGAGCATAGATTTCACCACAAAGGCACCAAGGACACGAAGGTCACGAAGCGCTCTCGCAACCTCGACGCAGCTCTTGTATCTTTGGTAACGGCGACATGGAGTGCGAATGAAAACCACAGCTCTCCTTTCCTTGACGCTTCTGCTTGGTTTCGCGGCGCTGCCGGCCGGCGGCGCCGAGCCGCTCACGCTGAAGCAGGCTATTGCCACTGCGCTGCAGAAAAACCCGGCGGTGCGGGCCGCGTCGGCTGCCGAGGCCCAAGCCGCCGCGCGCCTGATCGAGGCCCGGAGCAATTATTTCCCCAAGGTCAACTATTTGGAGCAGTTCCAGCAACCAACACCGGCTGTCTTCTAATAAAGCCGGCCATACCGTGCGAATTGGTGCTATTATAAGGAGATGTTCCGTATGTATATTCAGCAGTGGGCAATAAAGTATTAACACTGGAATTATCAGATCCAAATGAATGCCACCCTACTCCATTTTCAGGAATAAGCGGGATATTATGACTGTGTGATTGAATGTAATATTGTGTAGCATAAATACCATCATTTTTATTTTGAGTTATGGTATTTTGAAC
>JAPKYU010000418.1 GCA_026394175.1 Acidobacteriota bacterium
CACCGTGATGCGGCCGGGCAGGGCCTGGATGCCGCGCGGCGCAAACCGTGACTGCGCCGCCTCCAACAGGCGCAACACGTCCTCCGCGTCGGCTCGCTGGCCGTCGGCAAAGTTCACGGTGAAATGTTGCGAGCTGACGGCCTGGTGCGGCCCCTGGCCCGCGCTTTCCGCCTTCTGCCTTCCGCCTTCCGCTTTCTGCAGCTCGCTGCCGGGGTAGTAATGCGCAAGGATGCGCCGGTAATCGAACCCCGCTTCCGCCATGCGCGCCGCGCCCGCCTGGCACAGGCCCACGCCGTGGCCGAAGCCGCGGCCTTCGAACACGAAATCGCCGCCTTCTCGGCGCACTTCGAATGCCGTGCTTTTCAGTTTTTCCCAGCCCAGGCGGCGGCCGATCAAGAAGCGGAAAGCATTGCCATCAACCTCGTGGCGAACGCTGCCGGCGATCTCCAGGCGGCGAACGCGGCCGGTGGCATCGCGCTCGATCACGGCCAGGCGGCGCAACTGGCCGCCCGGGTCCATAGCCGGCTCGCTGCGCAGCGCGGCCTCAAGCTGCGCGGCCGGCAACCGCGTGGTCCAGCGCGCGTTCCGGGCCGGCGAATTCCCATCCCGCACGCAGTAGGGATCGGGCTGTGCCGGCAGATAGGGAGCGGCCTGGTCGGGCCAGACATTGGCTGCCGACTGCGAGTGGCCGCCGCAGTTGCCGGTATAGTAGGCGCGAATCACCTCGCCGTTGAAACGCAACACCTGGCCGGCGGTGGCGCGGGCGGCGGCCCGGAATCGCTCCTCCGGCGCCTGGCTGGTGTAGACCTGGCAATGGGTCAGGCTGCAGAGGTCGAATCCCTCCGCGGCATGGCGGCCGCGGCTGCGAAGGGCGAAGGAGCGGGCGGCCACCGCCATGGCTTTCAGCGCTTCGGGCTGCGCCAGTTCGCCCGCCTCGCCGGCCAGCACGCCGGCCACGTAGTCTTCCAGCTCGACCAAGCGAACAACCGCGGGCCCGCCGCCGCGCGGACGAACCTGGACGCGCAAGGGCGCAGTATGCTGTGATCCGGGGGCGAGGTAGCCGCGCAGGATGTGGCCGGCCAGGGCGGCCGCCTGCTTGCCTTCCCCCGTTTTCACCCAGACGACCAGGGCCAGGCGCGGCTCTTCGGCGGGCGCCCAGCCCACAAACCAGCCGCTGTTCCGATACGGCGTGCCCGGCCAGGCGGCGGTGCCCGTCTTGCCGGCGATGGCCAGGCCGGGGACGGAGGCGGCTTTCGCGGTTCCGTTGCGAACCGCCTTTGCCATCGCGCTCTTGACCAGCGCCGTGTGCTCAGAGCGAAACGGCAGGCGGCCGGCGGCCAAATCCATCATCAAGGCCAGTAACTGGCGGGGCGAAGCCCGCACGCCAGCGGCGCCGGTGGCCGCCAGCGCCGGATCCGATGCCTCGACCTGCAGCCCGATCCGGCGAAATCCTTCTTCCAAACGCGCTCGCCCGACCCGGCGGCCAACCTCAGCGAAAAAGTAGTTGCAGGAGAAAACGAGCGCATCCTGGAGGCGATAGGGCAGCAGGGCGGCGGGATGGGAGCAGCCGAGCGGCCCGCTTTGCCGGCGGCAGAGCACCTCCATGTCCGGTCCGATGGCTCCTGATTCCAGGGCCAGGAGCGCGACCAGCGGCTTGATGGCCGAGCCGGTGGCATGCCGTTCGTCCAGCGCCGCGGCGCTGCCATATTGCGCCACAACCGCGCGGCTCCTGAAATCCAGCACCAGAGCGGCGCCCTCCCTGGCGGCCATCTCCGCAACCACCGGCCGCGACAAGGGACGCGAGTCCGCAAACAGAGCCAGGGTGAAAAGAAATGGGACGCAGATGCACGCACATAAACACAGATCAGACGTGGACAGATAGCTGCGTTTCTTGGCGTTCATCTGTGTCCCGTGGCGGCGGGTTTAATGAGGCGGGAAGACGACCGCGACGCCCCGTTTGTTCGGCTGTTCAGCATCCTCGGTTCGCACCACCCGGCTTACCACCTGCAAGACACGCGCCGTATCGGAGGGCTCCGAAGAAAGCTTCAGGTGAATGGTCAGCTCGCGGCGGGGATCCGGTTCGTTTTCAAGCTCGAAGAAGGCGCCGCTGAGCGAGAGATTTTCCAGGATGGTGTGCTCGACAAAGGAAAGGCCGTCGGCCCTGCGCCCTTCCACGACCAGCGGCAGGTGCACCAGGCGGCGGTCTCCGGCGCGGCGTTCGGCGGGCATCCGGATCGCCGTCTGTTCGCCCGACAGATCGATCTCCAGCCCTTCGGCGGCCGCCAGCACGCCGGGAAACTCGCGCGCCGCCTCGTGCACGATGGAATCGATCATGGCGTCGTTGTGATCCGGGTCATGGTGGAACAGCACCAGTGTCTTGACGCCCGCTTCGCGCGCAATGGTGACCGCCTCGCGCCAGGTGCTGTGGCCCCACCCTTTCTTGAAGTTCACGTATTCCAGCGGCGTGTACTGGGCATCGTAGATGAGCACGTCGGCGCCTTCGGCCAGGCTGCGGACATTGCGGTCGAAGTCCGCCTTGCCGGGCTCGTTGTCGGTGGCGTAGGCGATGGCGCGCGAGCCGCACTCCAGCCGGTACCCCAGGCATCCCTGCGGGTGGTTGAGCCGCATGGCGGTCAGCCGGGTGCCGTTGAACTCCACCTGGTCGTTGCACAGATTGTAGAAATGCCGGTGCGCGGCCATGGCTCCCATGTCCACCGGGAAGTACGGGTCGCTCATCTGTTCTTCCAGCGCCCGCTGCACCGTCTGGGTGTGCGCCGGAAAGGAATGAAAGAAGAAGTGGTTCTCCGGATTGTAGAGCGGCTCGAAAAACGGGATGCCTTGAATATGGTCCCAATGGTAGTGGGAGAGGAAGATGAAGGCGGAGATGCTGGCGTGGCCGCGCTCCTCCATCAGTTCCTTGCCCAGCGGGCGCAGGCCCGTGCCGCAGTCGAAGATGAACACGTCACCCCGCGCCGTGCGCACCTCGACGCACGAGGTGTTGCCCCCGTAGCGAAGACTCTCACGCCAGGGCGTGGGTGTGGAGCCGCGAACGCCCCAAAAACGAAGTTTCACGTGTTTCACCTCCGTAATTCACTTGCGCTCTGGTGGGGGACACGCGATGCGTCACGCTACATGACCCGCGCCAATTTTACAAGCGATTTTCCGCGAATCGGATGAATTACTCGCCTGCCGCCGTGCTTACACTGCTCATTGTTTGCTTACCCACACCGGGCTGGACCAGGCCATTTCATTCGGGAAGCCGGTGGCGGCGCCGAAATTGGTCTTGCCGGAAATCCGGGGATCGGCGCGCTGCGTGACGCGCACGTAGTAGGCCGCGTCGGCGGAAAAGGCCAAGTCCTTCCATTCGAACGCCGCTTCCCGGGCTCCCGGCGCGACGGCGTAGGCGGTCGGGAAGGGAGGCGGCGTTCCCCGGGAGAACTTCACGACCTCCACTTTTTCGAGCACCTCGGTGCCGCTCACCTTCACCTTGACCAACGGCGGCGCGGCGACGGAAATGACGCTGCCCATGGGCTGCCCGTTCACCCACACCTCGAGCCGGATCTTCTCGCCGGTGGTGGCATAGCAGCGGCGGTTGCGCAGGGCGTCGAAGATCGAGCGCCGGTCCAGCGAGCGCGCCAGCACCGCGGTCAGCGCCGTCATGCGTTCCACGAACAGGTCGTGGTTGTCGCTGCCGCCCACCACCCCGACTTTCAATCCCCGGCTCCAGGCATCCTGCACCGAGCAGCCGCGCGCCTGGTCGCGGATGTGTCCCGGGTTGTCGTAGAACTCGAACCGGCCCCAATGGGAAGCGATCTCGATGTCCGGCTCCACCGACGGATCGAGAATCTCGAAGTTCGTTCCGCCGCTATAGCCGCGCGAGACATGGTGGGCGAACATCAATCCGGTCGTGCCCTTCATCAGCCGCTGCAGCTCGCGGGCGGAATCGCTGTTGGCCTCCGTGGCGCTGAAAAACGGCTGATCGTCGGTCTCGTTCAGAATGTGCTTGTGGCCCTCCTGCGGAACGCGGAAATCGCCCTGCGTCCATTCCCAGCCGGGAATGGCGACGAAGCGGCCGGGCTGGTTGAAAGCCGCGGCTAGGCGCTGGACCAAAGCGATCTCCGAGGCCAGCAGCTTGTTCGATTCGGCATGCGGCGTGTAGGAGGCGAAGTCCAGCAGCCGCCGGTCGCGGGCGAAGGTAAAGAACTGGTCGGGGGTGCCGCTCCAGCCGTCGTCCATCAGCAGGTGGGTATGGATGTCGCCGAAATAGGTGTTGTAGTCAGCCGAGGGCCGTTTTTCGGCGACCGCCACCGGCGCGGAAGGCGCCGGCGCGGGCGCCCGGCTGAACAATGCCGGATCGGCCGCCGCCGCGGCAGCCGGGAATTCGCGGACCGCGATCTGCCGGTTCTGGAACGTCCCCGTGCCGCGCTCATACGCCATGAGCACGCGGTTGTCCTGAACGAGCAGCGCCGGCCGCTGGTCCATTCTCTGTTTGGCCGCGCCGGGCAGGAGCTGAATGGAGTACTCCTCTTCACCCACATCCAGTTGCTGCGGCTCCGACCAGCCCTCCTTGAGCCAGTGCGTTTCCCAGAGGCGAATGTTCATGTGCCCCCGGAAGCGGATGAAGACCACCAGCGGGGCGGAGCGGGAGGACAGCACGACGTCGGGCATATCGGCGCTGCCGGCCACCAGGCCGGGCTCGGAGCCGGCGCGTGCCGGAGGAAGCTGCCAGCGCTCGCCGTCCCAAACCAGGGCGCGCACGGCCGGCCGCGGCATCGGTCCGGGGCGCCAGCCGCGCAGGCCCCATTCCGGCGTCCGCTCGGAATTCTGCGCGTAGACCATCCAGACCCTGGCGCCTTGGTCGGCCGCCACCTTCGGCGCATAGGCATCGAAGCCGTCGGGGGTGGGCGCCTGCTGGATATCTCCCCAGCGGGAGCCATTCCACTGCCTGAGAAAGACCCTGTAGCGGTCCTGGTTGCCGCCATCCCAGACCACCGTGACGACGCCCGCCTCGGAAACCGCCAGCGACGGGCGGAACGCGCTCGAATCGGCGGCACTGACAAGCGCCGGCGCGCGCCAAACGCCGCGTTGCCCCGACATGGCGTACACCCGGTTGCGCCCCTCCCGGAACGATTCCCAGACGATCCACACGGCGCCGTCGGGCGCGGTGGCGGCTTTGGGGGCGGCGTCCGCGCCTCTCTCCGCGGTCAGGCGAACCGGCTCGGAAAGCGCCGGCGTCTCATCGCTGCGGCGGGCAAACAGGTCGAAATCGCCGCCCTGCCGGCAACTCCAGATAATCCAGCAGCCGCCCGCGTCACAGGCCAGCGCCGGATCCGAATTCACCGCTCGCTCGACGCTGACGCGGATTTCCTTCGACCATGCGCCGCCCGCCGCGCGCCGCTTCAGCATGACCTGGTCGGCCGGCTTCGAGTCCCCGGAGGTTCCCCGGCGCAGCGGGTCAGGCAGGCGCGCCGAGACCCAGGCCAGCCAGACGTCACCGTTCGGCCCGCGGGCAAGCGCCGGGTAACCGTTGTTCACCGGCACGCCCGATTCCGGGCGGCTCACCACCTCCGGCGCGGTTTCCGGCGGGCGGCTGCGCGCAATGGCGATCACCAGGCCCAACAGCGCCGCCACCAGCAGGTGTACTTTCGCTCTGGATGAGAACCCCATGCTGCGATATCCTACTGCATTTGGAGGACTCGGTCCGCGGATTGGTTCAAGGGGTCATACATGCATCTTTTGCGAGTATTAACTGGCGTGCTTCTGTTCGAGGCCGCCAGCGGCATCCTGGCCTGGATTCTGGGCGGGGGACTAACGGCGCGATCATTGATCCTGGTCCATACACTTGTCGGCATCTGCACCATCCCTTATTTCCGCACTTACTTCGTTCACATCGGGTACGAACGGGACAGCCTCAAGCTCATCCGAAAACTGCTCGGCAAGCTGGCGCTGCTGCTGGCGTTCGTGCTGGCCATCAGCGGCGTAGCGCTCACCTGGCAGGCGGCCGCCGGCCCGCGCATTTCCCCCTGGCTGCACTACACGCATCTGGTGACGGGCGTGGTACTGGGCATCGCGCTGTTACTGCACATTATTCGCTCAGTGGACCGGGTGCGGCTGCCGGACCGCACCGCCCCCACGCCGGAGATGCCGGGGGGACGCTTCGCCGCGTATCTGGGCGCGCTGGCCACCCTGGCGATTGTCACGGCGGTTGTGGCGCTGGCTTTGCCGCCGGCAACTGCGGAGCCCGGCGCCGTCCGCCTGTTCCTCTCGCAGTTCCTCACGCGGGCCATCGAAGCCGGAAGGTGAAGCCGTGTTTGCGAACTCCAAGTTCCAGGTTCCAAGTTCCAGGTTCCAGGTTTCATGCCGGGCAACTTGGAACTTGGAACCTGGAACTTGGAACCGGTTCTATTTCGACTCGTTGCGGGGCGACTTCTGGCCCAACAGCTTGAGCAGCTTGCCGGCGGCCGGCGGCGGGCGCACCGCCCCTTCGCGGACGATCTGTTCGGCGGTCAGTTTGCGGCCGTAAAGGTTTTCGTTGGCGCCGCCGTCAGAGCGCAGCGTCGAGCCTTCCAGCGATACCCCGGCAAACAGGCCCCGCGAGCGCGAGTAGCTGAGGATCTCGGCGCGCATCACGATGTCGGTCTGGGCGGCGACGGCGCGCCCTTTCGGGCCGGCGGCGGCCGAGGCGTCGGCGCCCAGCTTCACCTTGCTCTTGAGGACCGACTCGGCCCCCTTCTTGTTCATCACCAGCAGAATGAAGTCGGTGGCCTGGCCGCACAGTTGGAAGCCGATGTTGCCGCCTTCCAGCGCGAACATGGCCGGCGCGCTCCAGGGACCGGTGAAGGTTTTGCCGCCCCGGCAGGTGATCACGCCGCGGCCATAGCTGCCGCCGATCCCGATGGCGAACTTCTTCACCGACGGGAACACAATCACGCACTCCGCTCTCCCCATCAATTCCTGGGGGATGCTATCGGGCACCTTTAGCACCTCCTCCAGGACATCCCCGCATTCCTCCAGGCGTTGCCGCTCTTTCTTCTGCGCCGCCAGCGGGAGCGCCACCAGCACGACAACCAGGACGATCGCGATAAGCCTCAGCATGCTAACCTCCAGCCACGAAGTCCGATGCGGTGCGTTCCAGGCCCCTTGACCCTGGATCTCCAGGCCATTGGAGCCTGGACCGCTTCATATATAGTAGCGCGACCTAAAGCGAAGCAGCCTGGTGTATCGTATCGGCTTACCAGGGCAGTCTGACATGCCGCGGGGCGGCGCCCACAAACAATGAAAATGGCGCCATGCCCCAGCGCGCGTCT
>JAPKYU010000062.1 GCA_026394175.1 Acidobacteriota bacterium
GTAGCGCACCCGCATCATCACCGCGTTGCTCTTCTTGATTTCCCCGATTTCGCCCAGTTCCACGTTGTCGCCGAACCCGGCCACCTGCTGCGCCTTGGGAGCGAAGCGGCTGAGGTAGCCGGTGGTGAAGCGGGGAATCACGAAGAAAATCAAGCCGGCCAGCAGCAGCACGCCCACGCTCACCAGCACTGCCGTCACGCCCAGGCCGCGCAGCATCGGCCCGCCCTGCACTTCCGCCGGGCAGACGGCCCGCACGTACGAGCGCCGGATTTCGTAGCTCGTAAACGTGGCGATCCCGAACAGCAGGAACACCAGGAAGAGAATCAGGAAGGTGGTGTCGATGGTCAGGATCGCCGCCAGCAGCATCTCCATGAACGCCAGCAGCGCCAGGTACAGGTAGTCGCGGTTGACCCGGGCCGAAAACAGCTTCATCACCAGCACGAAGAAAATCAGGTGCCCGGTGGCATCCACGAAGGAGCGGGACACGAGGAAAACGTCGGCCGCGTAAAAGAAGAAATAAACGGCGGTGAGGCGGGTGACCGCCGTAGCGCTCAGGGAAAAGCGCGAAAGGCCCAGGAAGGCCAGTGACCGCAGCGCCAGCGCCGCCCCCATCAGCAGCACCGTGGCGGTGTCCAGCTTGCCCGTGATGGCCGCGGAAAAGAAGCCCGTGGTGACGAACAGAAACAGCGACAGCTCGAAGAAGTAGTCGATCGCCTCGCGCCCATGCCGCCATTCGCGCCGCATTCTGCCGCTATGTTACCACCCTTGGAATTGCGGAATGTCCGCCGCGGCGGACGGATTTCAAACGTCGCCTGCTTGAAATCCGCAATCCGCAATCCGCAATCCGCAATTGCCCACAGCCCACAGCCCATTTCGTTGCCATCCACGACGGCCCGCGCCTCCCCCAGCGCTCCATAAACGGCCGCCTATGGAGCGCTGGCGTCTCGCCCGAATTCGGGCTCGCCGGCCCCCCGTCTCGCACCCGCGGCTCTGTTGGTTCCGTCCCGCCCTGCGGGATGGTCCGCGTTAATCCGCGTAACCGGGGCATCGAAGAAATCGGCTGAATGCCAAGCGGCTGGGGACAACGAGGCGGCGCTGTTGCATCCTCTCCGTGTCGCCCTAGCCGTGTCGCGGACGGTTCTCGCTCGGCCGCCTGGAAAACCGCGCGATCGACACGGCGGCGCTTGCTGACCAGATCGCCGCACAAAGCGCCATTCGTGGCAACCCTGAGGCACCGATTGCGTTCCGTTGATATACAATCTTGACGTAGGCTAACGGTTGTAATGGCTCGGCACATTTTGAGAGGGGGTCTTCACCCGTGCCCGAATCGCTTGTGACGCCCGCCTCGCTCCAGCCGTATCTAGAGGCTTGCGGGTACACCGGTTCTCGCTTGGTTTCCAACTATCGGTTTAACGAGGAAACCGCGCCGTTCGCAGGGTTCTACGGACGACCCTTCGATGCGCGATCTGCCTGCTTGCTGGTGGTGGAATCCAATGGCGACGCAAGGGCCGCTGCTTTGCGATGCCTCGCTGCTGGTGCGCCAACGGTACTCGTCTGCGATGGCCCGGCGCTAAAGTGGTGGGGCCTGTCGCCGGATGGGCCAAAGCAATCAAAAAGCTTCGGCGCCGACCAACTCCCATCTCTGTTCTCAAATTACGGCAGCGACCTTTCGCCCGAGTCCATCTACTCGGCCAAGCTTCGGCGGCCCACGGCTGGGTCGAGCCGGCCGCGGCAACTGTGGTTCGTCGATGTGGGGCTGATGCCGGCTACTGAGCGGAGGAGCGGCGAGGCGTTGCACCGCATGGCCGAAGGCGTCATACAAGATTTTGCCGACCGCCTTGGGAGTCGAGTTCAGACAAAGAAGCATTACGAGGATCTCTACAAGACGGTTTTCTGGCTGCTCGCGGCAAAGCTCCTTTGCGAAAAGAAGGTGGAGGGATTCAAGACCATCGATCCCACAGACGTCAACGATGTCTTTAGACGCGTCGGCCGCCACTATGCTGACATGGACGACCTACCGCCTGGTGGGCCGGCCTGGCGCCCTGCGGTGGACGCCGCTGCATCTACGATCGCACGCTGGGGTTACTTAGGGAACATCTCGACCGAATCGTTGGCATACCTTTACGAAAAGGCGCTGGTCGACAAGAAACCCAAGAGCAAGATCAAGGATACGAAGGATGCCCGTCGCGATCTGCGAAAGGAACTGGGGATTCACAGCACGCCGCCGATTCTGATAGACCACATGCTGTGTCAACTGTGGCCGTTGGTCGAACAGCACAAACTAGAGGATCGGCAAGTGTTCGAACCAGCGTGCGGACCTGCGTCTTTCTTGGTCGCGGCAATGAGATGGCTGCGTGACTTCTCGGGCATCAGCGATAACCAGGAGCGTAAGCGCTACCTGCGGAATCACCTCCACGGAGTCGAGGTAGAGCCTTTCGCCCGGGAAGTCGCGAAGCTGTCCCTTGCGCTCGCAGACGTGCCCTATGGCAATTCCTGGCACATCGACAAGGGTGACATGTTTGTGGGCAACCTTCTCGCGAAGGGTGCCGCGAACTGCACGCTGTTCCTTGCTAATCCACCGTTCGAGGCTTTCACGTCCTCACAACGCGAACAGTATGGTCGGATTGGTTCGGCGGTGACCGCAGTTACGAAGGCCACCGAAATGCTCAAGCGCACTCTTCCCAATCTTCCGGTGGGCGGGGTCTTCGGCATTGTCTTGCCGCGGGGCGCACTGCACGACAGGGAATCAGCGGACGTCCGCAAGTTCGTTGTGCGGGAGTGCGACCTGCTAGAGATCGACCTGTTTGCGGACAAGCTCTTCGAAGAAGGTGAGCACGAAGTAGCCGTGCTGATGGGGCAACGCCGAAGCGCACTGCCAAAGCGCGCCGGAGTGACGATCCGGCGCGTTCGTGAAGCCGGGATGCAGGCATTCAAGGAGCGTCTAGCATTCTCCTCCGAAGAGGTGGTTGACCAAGCTCGTTTTTCAGCGGCCCCGAACCATAGCTTTTTTGTGCCGGAGCTGGATGAAGTGTGGACCTATCTCCGCGAGAATCCCACTCTCGACGGCATTGCGGAGGTCGGCCAGGGGCTTTCACATAGAGGGAAGGCACAGCTCCCTGCCAACACGTGGACGGTTCACGAGCCAGCACGAGAGGGCGATCCCCGTGGTTACTACAACGTGTCCGCCCAGTCAGTCGTCTATCGGGCGCCGCGCGCAGTAGGAATTAATCTGGGCGCCCGCGTCGTGGCGACTTTTCGGCACGGACAGCCTTCGGGTCGCCCGCAGGTGCTTCTTAACTATGGAAGGACCAGCCGCGAGCCTTGGAAACTCAAGGCGTTCATCGACCAGGAGGGGCTGGCTTTCAGCAGTCGCTTTATAGGCATCCGTCCGCATGCGACGGGATCGGATTGCATCAAGCTCTGGGCCATCCTGAACTCTCCCGTCGCGAACGCTTTTGCTCATTCTCGCACGATGAAGCGAGACATTCTCACGGGGATGATTCGTCAGCTTCCCTTGCCGGCAGTCTCCTGGAAAGATTATGGCCCAGTGACGGCGGCAGCTAATCACTATCTCGCTTTGACCCGAAAGTCTGGGGCTTTCATGGAGATGGAGGCGACCGAGGGGGAGGTTAGGCAAGCGCTACTGTCGCTGGATGCTGAGGTACTGCGACTGTACGATCTGCCCCCACGTCTTGAGCGACAACTCCTCGACATATTTGCTGGCATCAAGCGTCGGGGCGTCGGCTGCGAATTCACTCATTACTACCCAACTGACCTGAGGGTTTTCGTCCCGTTACACGAACTTATCTCAGTGGAGTACTCCCGTTCCCAAGTGGGGCGTTTTCGCGAACGTCGTGAGTCGGATGCGTCGCCCGAGCTGGTGGAGGCTCTCCGGCTGGCTACGGCGGCGTTTGCGGAGGAATGAATCGTGGACGGCTATCTCCTCGACACACAGACGCTTTGTTATTGGTTTGACGCAACCGACGAAAGGTTTTCTCGGGTCAACGCAGCAGTCGATCAGCTTCCTTCTGATGCTCCCCTATATGTTTCAGCCATTACGCTGGGCGAAATTTGCTACGGCCATGCAGCCAATCCAAACGGCGCCGGCCCGAAGCGGGCGGATTTCGAGCAGTTTATCCGAACGAGGTTGCCGCAATCTCTGGAGGTTTCTCACCACACAGCGGAAGCGTATGGCAAGGTTCGAGCACTGTTGGCCCAGAGATTTGCTCCAAAGGAGGGCTGGACAAAGAAGCGTCGCGCGGAGCAAATGAGCGATCCCGTCACTGGTCGCGAGTTAGGGATCGACGAAAACGATCTGTGGATAGTCGCGCAAGCGATCGAGCGACGGTTGGTGCTAGTCACCGCAGACAAAATGAAGCGGATTCGTGACACAGTGGGGGAACTGTATCCTGACTTTCAAAGTGAGAACTGGGGTGCTTGAGCGCTTGCGCCCTTTTTAGATTTCAGCGCCGAGGCGTCGCCCGCACGATCGCGTTGTATCTTGCCTCAGTGTCCGCGGATAAGCGCGATGGACTCCGCTTCGTTTACTAATGCCAGCGCGTTTGCACGTATAGTCCGCTCGCCGGAGAAGTGGTCTGACCCTGGACCGCGGTTGGTGATGCTCATCAGGCGTTACCGGCGAAAAGTCGCCACGCGTTTGCGAGGCCCATTCCCCGCTCAAGTGGGCCCGTTCCCCGCTTGTTCATCCGCGGAATCCGCGGATCAGCCTTCGCGCGCCGCTTCAACCCACAGCTTGGGCGCTTTCCAGCCCTGCGGCATCGGGCCTTCGCGCACTCCGCCGGCCGGGTGCAGCGCCCGCCAGTTTTCGAGGCGCTCCGCCAGCTCGGCCACCAGCTTCGGATTCTTTTCGGCCAGGTTGGCGGTTTCGTTCGGGTCTTCATCGATGCGGAACAGGTAGTTGGCGGGAGCGCCGGAGCCGGGCGCTTCCCGCACCAGCTTCCACTCGCGGCGGTGAACCGCCAGGCGCACCACGCCCGCCCCTTCCACGCAGAAGCAAATATCCTCGCGCGGCTCCGGCTTTTCGGCGGTGATCGACGGCCACAGGTTCTTTCCGTCCAGCGGCAGCGTGTTGCCCGGAGTGACGCCGGCCGCGGCGGCCAGTGTCGGAAAGTAATCCATCATGCTCATGACCTGGTTGGAGACGGTTCCGGGCTTCAACTGGCCGGGCCAGCGCATCACGGCCGGAACGCGGATGCCGCCTTCGAAGGTGGTGCCCTTGCCGGCGCGCAACGGCGTGTTGGTTGCGCCCGAGCCGGTCGGCCCGCCGTTGTCGCTGAAGAACAGCACCAGGGTATTGCCGGCGATGCCCTCCTCTTCCAGCGTGCCCAGCACCTTGCCGATGGTGGTGTCCATGGCATCGACCATGGCCGCGAAGCTGCGCCGCCTGGGCTCGGCGATGCTCGAATACTTCTGGATGTACTCGGGCGGGGCCTGCAGCGGCGCGTGCGGGGAATTGAACGGCACGTAGACGAAGAACGGCCGGGTGCGGTCGCGCTGCTTGATAAAGCGGGCCGCTTCATCGCCGAGCAGGAACGTGGAATAGCCTTCTTCGCGCACGCTCTGGCCGTTGCGGTTCCAGTCCAGCCCGCCTTCGCGCTCGTGGGTGAAGTAGTCGATGGCGCCGTTCAGGTGCCCGTAGGCGTGATCGAAGCCGCGCGAGCGCGGCAGGAATTTCTTGTAGGCGTGGCCCAGGTGCCACTTGCCGGCGATGGCCGTCTGGTAGCCCGCGTCGTGAAAGGCCTGCGGCATGAAGCGCTCCGCTATGGGAACGCCGTAGTCCGACCACGGCCGGATCACGGTGTAGCAAACGCCGAGGCGCATGGGCGAGCGCCCGGTCATCAGCCCCGAGCGCGTCGGCGAGCAAACGGGGAACGAGTAGGCGCGCTCGAAGCGCATCCCCTGCGCCGCCAGGCGATCGATGTTCGGGGTGCGGATTTCGCTGCCGTGGTAGCCGACGTCGTGCCAGCCAAGATCATCGGCCAGGAAGATCAGGATGTTGGGCTTCCGGCTGGGGGCGGCCGCCGCGCCCCGGCCCAGCGCGCATGCCGCCGAAAGGCCCGCCGCCATGGTCAGAAAATCGCGTCGCTTCATATGATCCACGCTCGTCTCCAGTGTTCCGCGGCATTCTACATCTCGGAGGTGGCCGGCGCTCCATAAAAACCCATTACCTCACCGCAATTGTCGCCGTATTGCTTTGCAGGTTGCCCTGGGTAATGACGACGGGCACAGCGGCGCCGGCCGCCACGCCGGCGGGCACCTGCGCGTTCACCTGGTACACCCCCGCCAAGCCCGGCGCCAGGCCCGCAAACGTCACCGGCGCCGCTAGGCCTCCGATCGTTACCGTCACCGGGATCTTGACCGTCGCCAGCGGCTCGCTGGGCCCGGCATCCCCGGCCTTTACCGGCGGGTCCGTCGGTCCCAACCCGGTGCAAAAAATTGAAATGTATTCGCCCACCGCCACCGGCCGGCTGGGGATATTCGGCGTCAGCGGCATGGCAAACTGGTTCGTATTTGCGACCAGGATTGCCCCCTGGTCGCGGAACGATCCGCCCAGAGTGAAGATGCCGGGGCGGTTGGCGGCCGTCTGAAGCGGCTCCGGCGCGCTCGGCACCCCTTTGGTCTCCACGATGACTTGCAGTTGCAGATCAGGTCCGATGTCGTCAGGCACCTGGGCGTTCACCTGCCTGGGGCCGACGTAAAAGAGGGGCGCTTCCTTATCGGCAATGAGCACCCGTACGCCGTTCAGTGTGCGTGGCAGCGGGAGCGTGGAAGCCAGAACCTCGCTGGGCGCCAGATTCTGGCCGAACAGCGAGATGATGCTGCCCGGCGCCACCGGCCCGCGCTGGAATCCCGCCCCCAGGAGCAGGCCGCCCTGCGCCAGAATATTGCTCTGTGGATTTGGGTTTGGCCCGAGCACAGCGGCGGCTGTGGCAGTGCCCTGCAGGCCATTCCAGAATCCCAGCGCCGTCACCTTCACTACGGGGCTACTGTTGTTGGGCCGCCAGGCCCCCTGATACTGGCCGTTTTTCAGGTCGGTCAGGACCAGCGGATTATCGCCATTGGAGAAGGAAAGTGCCACGGTGCCGCCCACAGCCGGGTTGCCGCAGTTGTCGCGCGCAGTGACCAGCACCATCGTGGGCCAACCGACCGTGGCCTGGAAAGTGGAAAACAAGCTGGCGAATTGCACGAGCAGTTGCGTGGCCGCACAGCCGGGCGCATCATTCACACCGCTGGGCGTGACCATGGCCGCCGTTCCCCCCGGCAGGACCAGGAACAGCAGCTTTACCGGATGCAGTTCGCCATCGTTATTCGTCTGGACCGTGAGGCCGCCAAAGTGAATTCCGGCGGCCAAACTGCCTAACTGCGGCTGCACCACGATGCGTCCGGGCGTGTCGCGTGTGGCGGCGCCGGAATCCGGCAGCCGTATCACCCAGGCCCCATCGGCCGGGTCGGTGATGGGCAGGCTGTAATAGCCCACCGGATTGCTTTCCGGCGTGGCCACGCGCACCTCCTGCGACCCGGGCGAAGAGCCGCCTGCCTTAGCGACGAAAACCAGTCCCGTAGGCCGCACGACATTGCCCAGCCGGGATCCCTTCGCCAGCACTTGCAGCTCAACCTGCACTGCCAGCGGCGAGTTGTTCGCGTTTGCGGCCGTCAACCGCACCTGCCCATGGTAGAAGCCGGCGGGCAGCCCTGTGGCGTCCACCGACACAGTCACCTGGGGTACCTGCGTGGATCCCGCATCGCTATGGCCCGCGGCCGGGGAAACCAGCAGCCACGGCACGGCTTCCTTGACCACGGCCTTCGCGGTCCAGTCAACGCCGCCGCTGCCGGCGTTCAACACGCCGAAGCTTTGCGGTGGGTCCGAGCCTCCGACTTCAACGGCCTGGAACAGCATGTGGTCCTGGCTAAGCAGCAGCGAACCGGTGGGCGCCGAAACCAGCAGGCTCACGGGCACTGTGACGCGCTGGCCCGTGGTCGCGCTGGCCACCGTAATCGAACCCGCGTAAGAGCCGGCAGCCAAGCCGCTCGGGTTCACACTGACTTGCACACTCGCTGGCGCGTTCCCCGAACCCGGAGAAACGAAAAGCCAGTTGCGGCTCACCGTCGCCGCCTGCGCCGTCCAACTCAGGGCGCCGCCACCCGCGTTCTCGACTTGCAGCGCCTGCGCCGTCACCGCTGCCGACCCCACCACAGCCCGAAAACTGAGAGATGACGGCTGTATCGAAACGCTGGCGGGTTGCGCCGCCGTTACGCTGACGGTCGCGGCCACGCTCAACTGTGCTGGAACAGCGTTCGGCGCCGTGATCTGAATGCTGGCCGTGTATGTCCCCACCGGCAGGTTGGCCGCATCCGCGGAGACGGTGACCGTGCCGGGCATGGTGCCGGACGTGGCAGATATGCTGAGCCAGGTCCCGCCCTGAACGGCCGCTTGCCAGGCCAGCCCGGTGATGTTGCTGCCGAGCTTGATCTGTTGGGCGGTGGCTGCCGAGCCGGCCGAGGCAGAGAAGCTCAAGCTGGTGGGAGAAACGGAGAAGGAAGGCGGCGAAGCGAGGACTTTGCGAATCCGGCTGTTCTTGCGGTCGGCGATGTACAGGTTTGCGGCTGCATCTACCGCCACGCCCCCGGGGGCGTACAGTGTTGCGGCGGTGGCCGGACCGCCATCCCCGGAAAAGCCTTCTTTACCATTTCCGGCGACCGTGGAGATCACGCCGCTGGGATCGACCCTTCGAATCCGGTTGTTGTAGTAGTCGGCGATATACAGGTTGCCAACGCTATCGAAGGCCAGGCCCTTGGGACCGTACAGAGCGGCGGCGGTAGCCTGGCCGCCGTCACCGGAGAACGCCATCTTGCCGTTCCCGGCCACCGTGGAAACGATCCCGTTGCGGTCCACTTTGCGGATTCGGCCGCTGTCCTCGGAAAAGTAGAGGTTGCCGGCGGTGTCTACAGCCACATCCTCGGGCGAGTAGACGTAGGCGGTAGTGGCCGGCCCGCCATCGCCGAGGGTGCAACAGACGCCGCCCGCCACCGTCGAGATAACGCCATCGGGCGCGACCTTGCGGATGCGGTTGTTGAAGCCGTCGGCAATGTAGAGGTTTCCGCCCGCGTCCACACCCACGCCCTGCGGGTAGTTCAGCGCGGCGCTGGTGGCCGACCCTCCGTCGCCGGAGAACTGGGCCTTCCCATTTCCGGCCACCGTGGAGATGATGCCGGTTGGCGTGACCTTGCGGACGCGGTTGTTATTCTTGTCGGCGATGTAGAGGTTCCCGGCCGCATCCACCGCCACGTCGTTCGGGCTGTACAGCGAGGCGTCGGTGGCCAGCCCGCCATCCCCGGAGAAGCCGCTGACCCCATTGCCCGCCACCGTGGAGATGAGGCCCCTGGGGGTGATCTTGCGAATGCGGTGGTTGTCGGTGTCGGCGACAAAGAGGTTCCCGGCCACGTCCAGGGCCAGGTTCTGAGGATTTTGCAGCGAAGCGCCGGCAGCCAGGCCGCCGTCGCCGGAGAATCGGAAACCGCCGTTTCCCGCCACCGTCGAGATGATTCCGTTGGGACTGACTTTGCGGATCCGCCCGTTCCCCGCGTCCCCGAGGTAGAGGTTCCCGGCCGTATCCACGGCGATGCATCGAGCGCCACCCAATGCGGCGTTGGTGGCGGGACCGCCATCGCCCGAAAAACCTCCGGTCCCGTTTCCAGCTACCGTGGTGATGGTACCGTCGGGGCCGACCTTGCGTATGCGCTTGTTTCCCCAGTCGGCGATGTAGAGGTTCCCGGCCAGGTCGGCCGCCACGGCGGCGGGCCAGTAGAGCAAGGCGCTGGTTGCCGGCCCGCCATCACCTCCGAAGCCCCGGGTCCCGCTGCCGGCCACCGTGGTGATGATGCCGCCGGGAGTCACCTTGCGGATGCGGTTGTTGTTCTGATCGGCGATGTAGAGGTTTCCGGCGGCGTCCACGGCGACGCCTTTGGGGGAGTACAACGCGGCGGCCGTGGCCTGCCCCCCGTCACCCGAAAATTCCGCGACCCCGTTTCCCGCCACCGTGGAGATGATGCCGGCGGGGCTGATCTTGCGGATGCGTTGGTTCCCGGAGTCGGCTATGTAGAGGTTCCCGGCCGTGTCTACGGCCAAGCCCTCGGCGCCGTTCAGCAAAGCGCTGGCTGCCGGGCCGCCGTCGCCGGAATAACCGAACAGCCCGTTGCCCGCCACCGTGGAAATGATGCCGCCGGAGCTGACCTTGCGAACCCGACTGTTGCCGAAGTCGGAGATGTAAATGTTCCCGTTCGCGTCCACAGCTAGGCCGAGTGGCACGAATAGTGAAGCGCCGGTGGCCGGCCCGCCATCGCCGGTAAACCCTTCGAGGCCGTTTCCCGCGACTACGGCCAGAGTCCCGCTCGGAGAGACCTTTGCGACAAGGATGTTGTCCCTGTCCGCGAGATAGAAGTTGCCGGCCGCGTCCACTGCGACCGCCCTGACCTCGCCCAACGGCGCAGCCGTCGCCGGCTTGCCGTCGCCGGGGAAGATCCAGGTGCCACCGGCCACCGTGTTGATCACTTGAGCAAGGCAGGGAAGCGCGAGGAGCGATGAGAGGACACCAATAGCCAATCCTGAGCGCACGAACCCGGGAATCATGTGCGCATTATAAAGAGAATCAGAGAGGCCGGAGTCAAGAATAAGAAAGCGTCGTCGCGCCAGCCGGACCGTCGGCTTCGCGGAAACGCGATTTCAAGAGGCGTCGCGTCACTTGGCCTTGTGGTCTTGCACCGACTCGCGCTCCACCAGTTCGACGCCGAAGACCCGCTGCTCCGGCACCGAGCCGGCGCGCTTCTCGGCCAGCCGGATCAGGATCTCCACGGCGGCGGCGCCGATCTCGTACTTGGGCTGATGAATGGTGGTGAGGGGCGGGTGCGCGATCCCGGAGAACTCGATGTTGTCGAATCCCATCACCGACAGGTCCTGGGGCACGCGCAGGCCGCGCTCGGCGGCCGCCCGCATCACCCCGAAGGCCATCACATCGTTGGCGGCGAAGACCGCGGTCACTTGGGGATGCTGCTCCAGCAGCTTCCCGGCCAGCTCGCAGCCGCCCTGGAAGGTGTGGAAGCCATACAGCACCACAGCGTCGGGAACGGCGTTGAGGAAGCCGCGGGCGCGGTCCGTCAGGTTACCATGGCCGCGGGGACCGGTCAGGTGCGCGATGCGCGCGTGCCCCTTGGCTTTCAGATAGCTGCCCGCCAACTGGCCGCCCAGGTAGTTGTCGGCGCACACCGTGGAGAAGGCGTGCGCGCCGGCGGCGCGATTCAGCAGCACGATGGGCACTCCGAAGGCGGCCAGCGCCTCCTGCTGCGCCTTGCGCAGCGCCGCGACCGAGTTCATGAGCACGCCGTCCACGCGCTTCTCGGCCAGCGAGCGGATGTAGCACATTTGCTTGGCCTGGTCCAAATCGCTGTTGCACAGCACCAAATCGCAACCGTGGGCGCGGGCGGCGTCCTCGGCGCCCCGCGCCACCTCGGCGAAGAAAGGGTTGCGCACGTCGCTCACGATCAGCCCCACGGTATGGGAGCGGCCGGTGACCAGGCCGCGGGCGATGCGGTTGGGCTGGTAGTGGAGCCGTTC
>JAPKYU010000355.1 GCA_026394175.1 Acidobacteriota bacterium
GTGGCGGTCGGCCCGCGAGCCCAGCGCCGTGCGCGAGTCGTTGGTATGAATGACGGGTATGTTGTCCAGCCCCACGGCCGCATCCAGCCGCGCCAGCGTCGCCGCCAGCCCCTTTTCGGTCGAGACATCCCAGCCGGACTGGTACAGGTGCGCCGTGTCGATGCAGCAGGCCAGCGGGACGCGCTCGGTGAGCTGCACAAACGCCCGCAGTTCTTCGAACTCGGAGCCCAATGCCCCGCCGCCGCCGGCGGTGTTCTCCACCAGCACCGTCAGGGGGCCCAGGCGCAATCCGCGCGCCGCCCGCTCGACCCCGCTGATGAACCGGGCCATGGCCTGGATGCGGTCGCCGTTGAGCGCGCTGCCCGGGTGCATCACCAGGTATTCGGCCCCCAGCAGCACAGCCCGCTCCAGTTCGGCGCGAAACGACTCGATCGACTTCCGCCGGATTTCAGCATTGGGCGAGGCCAGGTTGACCAGGTAGTTGGCGTGGATCACCAGCGGACGCAGGCCGTGCTTTTCGCGCGCTTGGTGGAACAGCCGGGCCTCGGCGGCGCTCACCTGCGACGCCTTCCACTGCCTGGGGCTGGTGGAAAAAATCTGGAAGGTGTTGCAGCCAAGCTGGTGCGCGCGCTCCGGGGCCCGGGAAATGGCGCCGGCGATCGAGGTATGGATGCCGATGCGGCGGCCGGGAACCGGAGTGGGACAGGCATACTTGCCTGTCCGTGTCTTTTCCGGCAGATGGATCGTCTGTGGCAGCCGCGTCAACGCCCTCCTTCGCTACGTCACGCTATCTCTCAGCGGGGTAAACGAAAATTGTACCATGCCGGCAGGCGAGCGGCGGCCCGTGCGGTGGGTCAAAACCAATCGGCGATGCGGAAGCCGGGGCGGAAGGGATTGATGAAGCGGACGCCGTCAAGAACCGCGCCGTGATGGAAGTCTTCGCTGAAGACCAGGCCGACCCCGGCCAGGCGGGCGGCGGCCCAGATCTGCGCAGCCCAGTAATGGAGCCGGTATTCACGCGCGCCACGCATGGCTTCCAAGACGGTGGCGCCGGTGATGTCCACCACCGAACAGAGCCCGTAATAATAGGCAACCGCGTTCCGGGCCTCATCGAGAGAAAGCGGGTGCTTGAGTTTTCGGCTCAGGGTCGTGAACAGTTCACCAAGGATCTGCGGGCTGACCACGGTCGCCTGCGCAGCGACCAGCGTACCAATCAACTCGATCGCTTGCTTTTGTTTGACCGGCTCCGAAGGATCGTACGGATAGACGAGGACATTCGTGTCAAGAAAGGCGCTTGCGGTCATACAGATCCTCGCGGCGCCAGGTCCGGCCTCCGGGAAGCGGCGCCTTTTCGACCCATTTTTGCATGAACGCCCGGGCCTCCTTCCACAGGCCGGCGCGGTTGTGCGCCGCCTCCGCCTCGCCCATCTCGCGATCCAGCGCCCGCCGGACGATCTGCGCTTCCGGAATCCCGGTTTTTCGCGACCGCCGCTTCAGCCAGCGCTCCTGTTGCAAGTCGATATAGATTTGCTTCCGTATTTTCGAGGCCGTGGACATATACATCGATTATACATCAGGACGGCGCCCCACGGCCATCGGATGCGCCTTCCAAGCGGAAAACGATGCCAAAGCCATGACCACAGCGCCGGCGAGGATGCCGATGGCGTAGGGGGTCAGCACGCTCCAGCCTGCGCCGTGGGTAGCAAAATGCGCTGTGCCGGCGGCGGCCAGCGAAACAACCATGGTGGCCAGCGCCACTCGGGCCGTGGGCCGGGCGGAATACAAACCGGCGAGCAACGGCACGAACAGCGCCACGGCCAGAAGCCCGTAGAAAATGGTGAGCGCGGCGATCACCGAGGGCAGCAGCATGGCGGCGGCGATGCCGGCCAGCCCCGCGCCCAGCGCCGTCCAGCGCTGGACAGCATGAACAGGATGGCGTCCGACGCGCTGACCTCGGCGGAAAAGACGGCAGCCAGCAGCAGCGCGCCCAGCCACGAGGGCAGCAGGTACTGGATCGCGGCCGGCAGCGCCATCTCGCGGTTCGGCAGGGCGGGCAGAGCGGCGCGCGCCGTGATCCCCAGGATGGCGGGCAGAAAAGCGTAAGCCAGCAGCGCCGTCGCCTGCCAGCCCACGCCCCGCCGCACGGCCTGCTCATCCCGCGCCCCGTACAGTTTCTGAATCAACCCCGGCGAGACGATGAACGAAGGAATCAGGATGACCGCGTAGCCGAGGATCCCCCGCAGGCCGATGCCGGTGAAGCCGAGATAGGCCTCGGCGCCGGCGCCCAGGCCGCCCTGCTGGCCGGCGACCTTCAGCGCCACGGCATGCCAGCCGCCGGCCACGGCCAGCGCCCAGGGCACGGCGATCAGGAAGCCGAGCATTTTCACGGTCAACTGGATCACGTTCACCCAGGCGGCGCTGAACAACCCGCCGGCGGCGAAGTAGGCGGTGACCACGCCGCCGCCGATGGCGCAGCCCAGCGGCTTGGGAATGCCGGCCACCGCGTTCAGGATCCAGGCCACGGCGATCAGTTGCCCGGCCAGAATGGCGAGCGAGCCGAGCCAGAGCACGCCCGCAAATAGCCCGCGCACCGCCGGCGAATAGCGATGCTCGAGGTAATCGCCGACCGTGTAGAAGTTGTAGCGGCGGGAAAGCCCGTAGATGCGCGGGCCAATGAACAGCGCCAGCAGCAGCGACCCGATGCCCGCCGAGCCCACCCACCACCACGCCGACAGCCCCAGCGCGTAGCCCAGGCCCGTGGCCCCGACCGTCGAGCCGGCGCCGATATTCGCGGCCAGGAAGGTGGTGAAGATCAGCGGCGATGAAAGCCTGCGCCCGGCTACGAAGAAATCGCCGGCGCTGCGCACGTAGCGCGACACAACCAGCCCCACGCCGATCAGGGCCAGCGAATAAACGGCGATCAGCAACAAGAACATAAGCCAATCCGCAGATTACGCCGATTACGCCGATTTAAATCTGCGTCAATCTGCGGAATCTGCGGATTACTTCTGCAACTCGGACCAGGCGGGATAGCCGGGGATGCCGGTGGCGTGCAGGACGGCCGAGATCACGGCCGCCGCCGTGGCCTCGGCGGCCAGCGCTACGATTACCGTCAGGACGAGCGGCGCGCCAAGCTGCGTGCGACCCGCCTCGGACTTCCACCGCCCAGTGGCCACGGCAAACAGCGTGTCGCCATCGGATGGGGTATGCACGGGCCGGATGGAGCGGGCCAGTCCGTCGTGGGCCATTTGCGCGACCTTGGTGGCCTCGGTCTTGTTCAACGCCGCGTTGGTGGCTACCACGCCAATCGTGGTGTTTCCGCGGCGGTCGCCGGCCGCGAGCGGCGGCAAGCGGCCTTCGCGGATGACCCGCATGATGTCGGCCGGCTTCTTGCCGTCAGCGGTGCGGGCGCCCGCCAGGACTGCGCCGGTGGCCGGGTCCCAGACATCGCCCACGGCGTTGACAGCCACCAGCGCGGCCACCACCAGCCCGTCGGGCAGGCGGAACGACGCCATGCCGATGCCGCCTTTCATGGCGCGGTCGCGGCCCAGCAGCTTGCCCACAGTGGCGCCCGCGCCGGCACCGACGCTGCCCTGCTCGAGGCGGGCGCTTGGGCCGCCGCGCGCCGCCTGGCAGGCCTTGTAGCCGGATTCCGCCGTGGGCCGGATCGCGCTGTCGCCGATCTGCAAGTCGAACAGAATGGCCGCCGGCACAATCGGCACGCGAACGCTCCCCGCCTGGTAGCCGAAGCCCTTCTCTTCCAGGTAGCGCATGACGCCGTCGGCCGCCGCCAGTCCGAAGGCGCTGCCGCCGGACAGCAGGATAGCGTTGACCTGCGAGACAGTGTTGACGGGGCTGAGCAGGTCGGTTTC
>JAPKYU010000165.1 GCA_026394175.1 Acidobacteriota bacterium
GCCGGCGACTGGCGTTCTGCGGCCGGCGCAGGCGCGAAGCCGCCCCGGCCCGCCGGGGGCACGGTGGTTTCCTTTGCGGCTCGTTCCTCCAGCTTGGACTCAGCGCGCGGCGATTCCGCCGGCCGCTTGTCTTTCTCAACAAGCGCACTCGCTGCCGGCGCGCTCTTTGCCGGCTGCGGCTCTGCTGCCGCCGGCGCTCGAGCGGACGGAGGCGCCGCTATCTCGGCGGATTTGCGCGCCTGCTGCAGTCCCTCGACGCCCGTCCTGGTGATTCGTTCGCGCTCCCAGTAGGCGAACGACCCAACCAGCACAATCCCGGCCAGCGCGGGAACCGCCCATCGCCAACGGAACAGGCCGAAGCGCGGAGCAGGTTGCCGCCGGGCGGCCTCCAGGTCGCCGCTGCGCGGTGTCAGGCGAACCAGGCGCACCACGGCCTGCTGGCAGTCACAGCAGGCAGCCAGGTGAGCTTCGAACCGCCGGCGCTCGGCGCGCGCCAATCCGCCCTCGGCGTAGGCCGCCAGGGTTTCCGGGCCGGCGCACGGCTCCCCCCCGGCCGGGGGCTTTGCCCGGGCCGCGGTTTCCGAGCCGCTTCGCTGCCGCAGCAACTCCTCGAGGAATTGATCGTCGTTGCCCACGTGCCAGACCACTCCTATTTTTGAACGGTCGAGGCGCCCCGATCTTGCAGGCTGCTCCGGATCTCCAGTCCGGCGCGCGCCGCCTCGTACAGGCAGCGAGTCACCTCGTGCTCCCTCAGCCGGTGTTCCTTCTTCAGTATGCCGGTCAGGTTCTTTTTCAATGCCGCGCGCGCGCGTTCCAGTTCCCGGCTGGCGGTGGCCTCATGGACCCCGACCAACGCCGCGGCTTCACGCAGGGTCAGTCCGTGAAAATAGTAAAAGTCGAGCAGCAGCTTCTGGCGCGGGGGAAGCAGGGCCAGGGCGGCCTCCAGGGCCGCCTGCGCGATCTGCTCGTAATCGGCTTGCTCGACGGGGTCGGGCGTCGGCGGCGCCGCGGCCACCTCTCCGGCTTCCTCGCGCTCCTCGAGCGAAACCTGCTTCTTCTCCGCGCGCACCAGGTCGATGAAGGTCTGGTAGAGAACGGCGCGCAGCCAGCCGGCCAGCGAGCTGCGCCCGGCGAAGGAGGCCAGCCGTTCGCGCTCCTGGTACAGTTCTCCGAACAGACCGTCGGCGAGCTCCGCGCCGCGCTCGCCGGCCAGGGCGCGGCCGGAGGCCTGCAGTGGCGCGCGCAATTCGTCGAAGAACTGCCGCCAGGCCGGCTCCAGACCCTGGGCGCAGGCGGCTGCCAGGGCCAGGTCGCGCAGGCGCAGCCCGCCCGTGTACTGCTCCGCATCCGACTCCGCGCCGTGCTTGTGCCAGGAGGCGTAGATGGCCGCCGCAAAACCGTCCAGCGTCAGGCCCCACGCTCCCGCCGGCGTCCCGCTGTAGAGGCGCTCGAGCAGGCGGCGGTGACGGCTATGGAATTCGCCGGGCGACATCGCGCTACCTGGATTATGACTCAGACGGCAGGCTGGAGGCTACAGGCTGTGGGCCGTGGGCTGAAGCGCGACGTCTGTCACTTGACGACCGACGTTTCTTGACCATCGAGTAACGTGCCGCTGGTCAGCGTGCCGCGATCAACCGTTGTGATATGAGCCAGAGCCCACAGCCTACGGTCCACAGCCTTTTTTTCCGGTTTTTTGCGCTCTTTTCTTTATTATGCTTTGCTTTTTGCGTATGATAGACACGCCCTTGAGGCACAACTGAAGGAGGAGTATGGCAGAGGCACGCATGACGAAAAATCAGGTGATCAAGCACGTGGCGGACAAGACCGGGGCCACCAAGAAGGACGTGGCGGGAATCGCCGACGCTTTGATCGAACTGGCCATCCAGCAGGCCAAGAAGACGGGGATCTTCGTACTGCCGGGCCTGGGCCGCCTGAAGAAGGTTCAACGCAAGGCGCGCATGGGCCGCAATCCGGCCACCGGGGCGGAGATCAAGATACCGGCCAAGACCACGGCGAAGTTCTATCTGGCCAAGGCGGTGAAGGACGCCATTGCTCCGCCGAAAGTCAAGAGGTAATCGCTGTAGGGTTTCAGGCTGCAGGCCGCAGGCTGCAGGAATCGCTTCCTGGAGTCTGTAGCCTGGAGCCTGGAAGCTAATCACTGGAAATGGCGGCGGCCGGGATAGGGGCCTCTGCTGCGCCCGCGGGATATTTTTCGCCCAACTCCACTTCCTGCCACAAAGAATGATCGTGCATTAAGCGGGCCACCAGGGCCACGTGCATGTAGTGTCCGGCGCGCTCGGCGATGACGTGTCCCAGCAGCGGCCGCCCGATCAGCGCCAGGTCGCCGACCAGGTCCAGCAGCTTGTGCCGGCAGAATTCATCGGGGAAGCGCAGGCCGGTGTCGTTCATCAGGCCGGTGTCGTTGAGGACCAGCGCGTTTTCCAGCGAGCCGCCGCGAATCAGCCCCATGTTCCGCAGCGCATCCACATCCTTGAGGAAACCGAAGGTGCGCGCCGGCGCGATCTCGCGCGTGTAATCGTCGGGGTTCAGCGTGAGGGAAATGCCCTGGCGGCCGATCAGCGGATGCGGGAAGTCGATGCTGCAACTCACCCGGTAGCAATCGGCCGGGTAAATCCCGATCCGCTTTCCGTCCTCGCGCACCTCGACCGGCCGCAGCACCCGCAGATAAGCGCGCCGGGCCCGCTGGCGGCGCGTGCCGGCGCGGCCCAGCAGCTCCACAAACGGCGTTCCGCTGCCGTCCAGGATCGGCAGTTCCAGCGAATCGATCTCGATAATCGCATTGTCGATGCCGCAGCCCACCAGCGCCGACAGCAGGTGCTCGGTGGTGGAAATCAGCACCCCTTTTTTCATCAGGCTGGTGGCGTAGCTGACCTTGGCGACGTGGCGCCAACTGGCCTCGATTTCGAAGTTGTCCAGGTCCGTCCTGCGGAAAACGATTCCGCGGCCCGCCGGCGCGGGAAGAATGCGGATCGAGACCCGAACGGCGCTGTGCAGCCCTACTCCCGAGGCTTCGACCGGGTTCCTTACCGTAGTCTGGTTGACCACTATCGCCCCTTCTGAACTCGGTGGACCAAACAACGCATAATAGTAAGCACGCCGATTACCGAAGTGGCTATTCTATCTAAATGATTGTAAAAGAACGAGTTGCTAAGACTGGCGATTCTCCGCGTGGTGCGCTTTTACCACACTTGCCCCTCCGTTTGCAGCAATTGAGCCATAAGGGCGGCTGTAGGCTGTAGGCCGTGGGCTGTAGCACAGACTGTCTCAGCCCACAGCCCACAGCCTACAGCCCACAAAAACATGCGGCTTTGATGTGCTTCCGAGCGTCCATCTCGTTTACGCGACCCGAGGAGGTCCGATGATCGAAACGACCATCAGTGAAGCCGTAGAGGAGTTCGCCGCAGCGCCGCTGCAGCCGGCTATCCCCCAACCCCGCACCGTCCTGGACTTGGGCATTCGCAAAAATCTGCTGCAGGACCTGGCGCTGAAGATTCTCCACCTGGAAGGGGAGATGACGCTGCTGGAGCTGGCGCAGCACATGCGCGTCAGCCTTTCGGTAATGGACGAGATTTTCCCGGCGCTGCGGCGGGAGTACTGCGAAGTGAAGGGCATGGTGGGGAACATCCACCTGGTGGCCTTGACGACCATGGGCAGGTCGCGGGCCCTGGAGCTGCTGGCCAACAACCAGTACGTTGGTCCCGCGCCCGTGACGCTGGCCGACTACACCGAGCGGGTTCGCGCCCAGAGCGTGCGGGGCGCCGAGGTGGGCCCGCCCGACGTGGCGCTGGCCTTCTCCCACCTGGTCCTCAGCCAGCCCATGCTGGCGCAACTGGGCACCGCGGCGGTGTCCGGCAGGGCCATCTTCCTGTACGGGCCGACGGGCACCGGCAAGACGTCGATCGCCGAAGCCCTGCCCGCGATTTACCACGATTCGGTGTGGGTGCCCTATGCGGTGGAAGCGCAGGGCCAGATCATCGCCCTGTACGACCCGGCGGTGCACCGGCCGACGGGCGAAGCGGTGCCGCGCGACCACGACACCCGCTGGGTGCAGTGCCGGAGGCCGCGCGTCATCGCCGGCGGCGAGCTGACCATGGATATGCTCGACCTCACGCTCGACCGGCTGACCCATTGCTACCTGGCGCCGCTGCAACTGAAAGCCAACAACGGCGTGCTGATCATCGATGACTTCGGCCGCCAGCGCATCAGCCCCGAAGAGCTGCTCAACCGCTGGATGGTGCCCCTGGACCGCAGAGCCGACTACCTGGCGCTGGGCGGCGGCGCCAAGTTCGAGGTGCCGTTCGACGTGCTGGTGGTTTTCGCCACCAACCTGGACCCGGCGCGCCTGGCCGACGAAGCCTTCCTGCGGCGGATTCAGAACAAGATCAAGGTGGACCCATTGACCCCCTCGGAATTCCACGAGGTCTTCCGCGCCTGCTGCCAACGGCACAGCCTGCCGTACGACGACGCGGTGGGCGAGCACGTAATCGAGTTGTTGCGGAGCGAGTTCCAGCAGCCGCTGCGGCCCTGCTATCCGGGCGACTTGATCAACCTGGTGGTTTCGGCCGCCCGCTACGAAGGGACTGCGCCGAAACTCGACCGCAAAACCGTGACCCAGGCCTGCCGCAACTATTTCCTCCACGTGTAGCGCGGATGTAGCGGCGGTCCCGCTTGGCGGGACCGCCACTTGGGGTTTCTACACCCTCGCGGTGCCACGCCCCCGGCTAATTTCCTCGCAGGCCTCCGGCGTGCGCCTGGACTTTGTACATCTGGCGCCGCTTCGAGCGCCGGCGCCGCGGAGCGGCGCCGAGAATCATAGCCGGGGGTTAGGGCCGTGGGTTTTGCGGCCCGAGCCCCCGGACAAAGGCAAAAAGATCAACGCGCCGCGACAGCGGCGCGAGAAGGGCTTACCCTTTCGCCGCAAGGCTACCAGACGTACCGTTCGTCGTACTCAATGCCGCTCTCTCGGAGGAACCACACATACTCCTCCTGAAACGTCTTCTTGTGGTGGTGCTCTTCCTGATGCTCGATGTACGAATATACCGACGCAATCCTCGACGGACTGACGGTCAGCCCTGCGTAGCCGTCCTGCCAGGCGAATGTGGGCCGACGCTGACGTTCATGCACCCAGCGCGAGGATCCCGCCTTGATGTGACGCATAACATCGGCCAGGCAATGCGTCGCACGTAGCCGCATGAGCATGTGGACGTGGTCCGCGATACCCCCGACGATAAGCGGCTGCCCCCCGGTCCCTTGAACGCAACCGCCGAGATAGGCGTGCAGATCCGCTCGCCAGTCCGCGGCGATCTCGGGCACGCGGTCGCGAGTGGAGAAGATAACGTGGAAATTCAGGCTCAGATGTGTGGAAGGCATCTGCGTCGGTTGCTCCAGCGCGATTCTCCGCGTCCCTGCCGGGGCGCGGTCAAGGTTAACGCCGGTTCCGGGGGTTGCGGGCCGCAAAAACAGCGGCCCTCACCCCCGGCTATGGTTCTCGGCGCCGCTCCGCGGCGCCAAATGTAGAAACTCCAGGCGCATGCCTCCGGCGCCCCGGCTAATTTCCTCGCAGGCCTCCGGCGTGCGCTGCGGTGCGGCGAACGTGAGGCAGTCGCGCGCTCGATCAGACCATTTCAGGTTCTGCCGCAAATCTCTTCCACAATCCTACTGAACCACCAGGGCACCAAGACACCAAGGTTCTTGGTGCCTTAGTGCCTTGGTGTCTTGGTGGTGAAACAACCATCAGGCGATGGCCAGCCAGTCGATGCCCAGCTTGCGGAGCGCGTAGCCGGTTTCGCGCAGGTGGCTGCCGTAGCAGGTCATCCAGTGGAAGCCCTTCATTTCCTCCACCAGTTTCCGGCAGTCGCCGTGGAGGCGCACGTCGATCTGCGAGCGGCAGATAGGTAGGAACGGGGCGTCGATGATGTCGCCTTCGACCCCCACCCACTTGCGGCAGGCGAAATCGGGGATCAGGTTGGTCACGCGCTGGCCCTTGCGCATTTCCACCTTGGGCGCGGCGCCGTAGTCGGACTCGAAGTGGGTCAGAATCTTCACCGGCTCCTGGCGCTGCGCGTCCATCTTTCTGGGGGCGGTGCAGTGCGCCAGCGTCACCACGCCGTCGTGCGGATAGGTGGGATCGTTCAAGAACACCGGCCGGTCCGAGATGTAGCGCAGGAGGATGCCCGAGGGGATGACGACAAAATCCGACTCGCAGAAGGCCATGAAGCCGTCGTCGTTCAGCAGGCTGAGGGGCATGCAGGCGGTGGTCTTGGCGATGGGCATGATGGTGCCCATGCACTGGTTGATGGTGATGGCATCGGTCCCGGCCTCGGCCAGCAGCTCCTTGAACACCTCGGTGAGCACGAAGGAATTGCGGAAGAACTCCTCCGAGGTCTGCAGGCTGACGCCCTTCTGCCTGAGGTAGCGGGCGGCGGCGGCGTGGCACTCGGCCACCAGCGCCTCGTCCTTTTTGGCGCGCTCGATGCGCTGGCCCAACTCGGGATAGGGCACGGTCTGGATATCGAGTTTCCAGGTGTTGCGGGAGATATCGGGGGCCTTCTTGCCGCCGGCGCCCCAGCCGGCGGGCCCGCCCACGGCCACGATGCGCTTGCCCAGCGTGTTCTTCAGCGCGTAGAGGGCGCGCAGCCGCCAGGCCACTTCGGCGGGGCTGTCCACCACCACGTCGTCCACCGTCATTCCCTTCTGGCCGAATTCATCCACGGCCTTGCGGAGGAAGCGGGGATGGGCGATTTCGTACCACAGGTACACGGGACCGGAGCGGTGCCGCACGAACATGATGTTCCATTTCTCGGGATTGGCCAGCGCCTCGTAGACCTGGATTCCGGCGGAAGCCGCGTACATCAGCAGCGCGTCGTGGCCGCCCTGGGCCAGCGCGGCGGCCTGCTCGGTGGATTGCACGGTCTCGAGGGGAAGCATCTCGATGGGAACCCTCGGCTCGGTTGCGGCCATGGACTGCAGTTCCCGGGCGATGCGCTCCTTCTCCTGCGCCACGTCCTGTTCGGTCATCAATCCGCCCCAGGACCGCCAACTGGTGGCCTCGCGGCGCTTGGCGAGCTGATAGACCAGGACAGGCTGCACCTTCAGCGGCAGCTTGATGACCTGCGGCTGGCGGTTGGGGCGCTCCTGGGCGGCCGCGAGGCTGGCGACGGCCACGCCGCCTGCCATCGCCGCCCCAGTCTCCAGGAACGCGCGGCGGGTCATTCCTTGTTCATCATCGCAAAAAGAAGGAGAAGAGCAGCAACGGCAAGGCAGTTCCGGCTTCATAAAGCACACTCCGGTTGCATCATAACAAAGGCGGGAGGCCGCAGCCGCAGATTTCGCCGATGGCCCGCGGTAAGAAATGGGACGCCCGCCGCGGCGGGAACACAGAAAAGCGCAGATGAACGCAGATCGGATCTGCGTCTCCTAATTCAATACGCGGTAGGGCGGCAGGCTGGGCGGGAGCGCCGCAGGCGTGAGGTCAACGACCGCAATCCAGGAATCGAGCCGGCAATCGCGCCCGCCGCACAGCGCGCCGCTGACGAACTGCAACTGAGGGCTGTTGGGCGAGGACACCACCACCAGGCGGCGAAGCCCGCGCAAGTCCAGCGCCCCGCCCGGCAACGTCGATCGCTCGTGATCGGTGTACAGGCAGCAGGGGATGGGCGGGGAAGCCGGGGCGGCTGACACCGGCGTGAACAGCGTCATCACCCGGGCCTGCGGCGCCTCCCAGGCCACCAGGCGAAAACTCAGCAGCGAATCGCTCAGAACAAGAACGCCGTCGCCGGGCCGGAGCGCGCCCTCGACGGTCTCGAGATACTTCGCCTGTTCGGCTTGGGCGCGGGCGAAGGCGGGCAGCGACGGGACGTCCAGCGCGGCAATGCCGGTGGAAGAGGGAGTGAGGGCGACAAACACAAAAGCCGCGGCGGCGGCCAGCGCCGTGGCCGCGGCGGCCACGCGCGGCCGGGCCTTCCCCAACCACGCCCCCGCCACCACGCACAGAACCGCGATGGTGCCCAGCGCATGGTCCGGACAATCCAGCCCCATGTGGATCACCAACTGGATGGCCAAGGCCGGCAGGAAATAGAGCATGGCGGGCAGCCAGAAGGCGCGCTCCAGCGCCGCCTTCCGACGCGCCAGCAGCAGCGCCACGGCTAGCACCGGCAGCAACAGCCCGTTCCACCACAGCCCGTAAAGCAACGTGGCACTCCAGATGTGCGGCGGCGCGTGCAGAAACGGCGAAGTCGTTCCGGCGTGGTGGAGGAAATAGTAAAAGTAAATGTAGCCGGCCTTGTAGAACGAGCCGAAGCCGGCCACCACCCACGACACCCAGAGCGCACAAAGAAGCAGGCAGAACAGGGCCGCCCGCAACACCCGCTTCCACGATGCGCCGCCCAGCCGGGCCGCCACGATGCAGGGGACGGGGAACAGGACAAGAAACTCGGGCCGGAAGCCGGCACAGACGGCCAGCAGAGCCGCGGTGCGCCACAACCAGCGCCGGTCGCCCCGGCCCATCTCCAGGCAACCGGCCAACAGCCAGCAGGCCCCGGCGGCCAAATAAACCCGCGTCGGCGAACTGACGCCGGAAAACCAACAGATCGGATGCAAGGCCAGCAGGAGGGCGGAGAACAACCCGCCCGCTTCGCCCGCCAGGCGGCGGCCCAGGCGGTAGGCGCCAACTATGGCGGCAATGGCGCCGGCCAGCGACGCCCATTGCAGCGCCGGCACCACCCCCGCGCCGAGGGCGGCCAGGATCTTCGCCAGCGCGATCAGCAGCGGGTAGCCGGGCGGGTGCGGCTGGTGGTCGATGGGCGAGAAATGCTCCACGCCCAGCGCGAAATTCACGAAGTCGAAATTGGGCGGATGCGCGGTCCAGAAGACAGCGCGGGAGACGATCAGAAAAGCGACCAGGCTGAGAAGCAGCAGCCGGTGAACCAGCCGGGTTCCTCCTTCAGCTCCCATTCCCTGGCCCCCCGGCCGGATCATGCCGCGGCATACTGCATAAAACGTAACACGTAGCACGCCCGCCAGTCGAGTGGCTGAGGCCTGGAATGGGACGCAGATCAACGCAGATAAACGCAGATCGAACTGCGGGAAGCCTCCGCTTATTCTGGGAATCGAAATCTGCGTGTATCTGCGTTAATATGCGTCCCTTTTCCCTCTGTGGCTGAGGCGCGGATTGACGCCGCCGCTGGCGGCGAAATAGACTTGGTTAATGCATCCCAGGGGTGAACCGGGGCTTCCGGGGCCATCTCCCTCTCGGCGCGCGGCGGCGCTTGTGGCCGCGTTACTCTGCGCGGCGGCGGCGGTGCCGGCGATGGCCCAGAGACCGGCCCCGGCATCCGCGGACAGCACCGTTCCGCTGTTCGTGGTCATGGCGGCCGTCAATGCCGCCGGCTATGACGCGGACCTGAACTCTCCCCGCAACAGCTCGGTGCGGAACCAGCTCCGGCAGGACATCGAAAAGGCGGCGCCGCCCTGCCTGCGCGACCTGCGCGTGTTCTATGCCGCGCGCCGCAACCCCAACCCGGTCCGCGACCTGAGCCAGTTCATTTCCTTCGCCCTGCTGATCGGAGGGCCGCCGGATTTCGCCTTCCGCGTCAGGGAAGATGAATTACCGGCCGAAGGAACAGCGTTGCGCGACCTGCGCCCGCTGCTGGCCGCGTTGTACAAGGAAGCGCGGCTGGATGAGCTTTGGGAAAAGTATCGGCCGGCGTACGAGCGGGAACTGTCGCGCTATGACGACGGCCTGGCGCGCATCATGCTGGAGGTCAACGGCTACCTGCGGATTACTTCCTCGGGTTTCCTGGGCCGCAGCTTCTCGATTTATGTTGACCTGCTGGGGGCGCCCGGCCAGGTGAATGCCCGCAGCTTCGGCCCCGACTACTACGTGGTGTGCAGCACCGCGGCGCAGCCGCAACTGGATCAGGTGCGGCACGGCTACCTGCACTATGTGCTGGAGCCCATGGCCGTGAAGGACAGCACGCTGGTGCGCGGCAAGGCCACGCTGGGCGAGTTCGCGCAAGCGGCGCACGCGCTGGATCCCGTGCTGCGCCGGAATTTTCGCCTACTGCTGACCGAGTCGCTGATCCGCGCCGCCGAGCTGCGCATGTCGCCCCTCTCGCCGGTCACCCGCCAGCAGAAGCTCCAGGACATCCTCTCGGAAGGGCTGATCCTGGCGCCCTACTTCTACGAGGCGCTGGAGCAGTTCGAGAAGCAGGACGCCGGGATGCGGATCTACTACCCGGAAATGATCGAGAAGATGGACGTGCGGCGGGAAGAGAAGCGGCTGACAAACGTAGCCTTCCGGGCGCCCTCGCCGGCCGGCGGCGGCGTCCCGCACCTGACGGCGATGGAGGCCGCGCCGGCCCAGGCCCTGGGCCCCGCCGCGGAAGCCGGCCAGCCGTCCGGCCAGGCGGCCGCCGGGGCGGACTCGGAGGAGCAGAGGCTGCTGGCCCAGGCCGAAGATGCCCTGGCCCGCCAGGACTTCGCCGTCGCCCGCCGGTCCTTCCAGGAAGCACTGGAAAAACGCGGCCCGTTGCGAGACCATGCCGTTTACGGCCTGGCTTTGGTCGCCAGCCAGGAGAAACAGCCCGAGCTGGCCAAGAATTATTTCCAGCAGGCCCTGGACATCAGCAAGAGCCCGCGGTTGCTGGCTTGGTCGAACATCTACCTCGGGCGTATTCTGGACATGGAGCAGAGCCGGGAGTTGGCGCTGCAGCACTACCGGCAGGCGCTGGTGACGGCCGAGGAGCCGGTGGCGCGCCAGGCCGCCGAGCGCGGCCTGCAAGCACCATTCCGCCGGGAGAGTAAATAGGTTTCAGGTGCCAGGGTTGAGCGATAATGGGCCTGGCGCCTGGCGCCTGACACCTGACAAGGAGACGCACTCATGACCAAGACGTGGATCACCGTGGCGGCCGTGGTGCTGGCCGCATCGCTGGCCGGCGCGCAATCGCAGGCGCCCAAACCCGCGGCCGCGCCCCAGCCGGCCGGCCAGGCTGCGGCCCCCGCCCAGCAGCCGCAGCAGGCCGCGCCGCCGGCGGTGAAGCAGCCGACAGTCAAGACCAAGGAGGAGGGCGAGGCGCTTCAGAAACTGTTCGGCGACCAGACCCTCACTCCCGACCAGAAGATCACGCTGGCCGAGGAGTTTCTTCTGCGCTTCCCCAAGAGCGAGTTCAAAACCATGGTCCTGCTCGAGGAGGTGAAGGCTTGTCAGCAGAAGAACGATTTCCCAAACATGCTGGACTTCGGCGAGAAGGTGCTGAAGGAAGAGCCCGAAAACGCGATTACCCTGATCCTGCTGTCAACCACCATCCCGGAGCGCACCGGCGAGAATGACCTGGATCGGGACGTGAAGCTGGGCAAGGCGGAGAGCTACGCCAAGCGCGCGCTGGCCGCCATCGACAAGCTGCCGAAAATGAATCCCCAGACGTCGGATGCGGACTGGGACAAGGTGCGCAACGATGCGCGCGGCCAGGTGTGGGCGGGCCTGGGGCTGGTGGCCATGGTGCGCAAGCAATTCACCGCAGCCGAGGAGGCCTTCCAGAAGGCCGCCAGCCTTCAGATGAGGCAGGACCCGGTTGCCTATTGGCGCCTGGGCCTGGCGCTGCAGGGCAACAAGAAATACGCGGAAGCACGCGAGGCATTGAAGAAGTCGGTGGCCGCCGGGGGCGTGAAAGTGGGCGGGCGCGATCTGGCCGCCGATGAACTCAAGCGGGTGGAAGATTTCCTGAGCCGGCAGAGCGGCCAGACCGCCGTGCCGCCGCCCCAGGCCCCGAAACCGTAAAGCAAGTTCCAGGTTCCACGTTTCAAGCCCCGAGTTTTATCCCCAACTTGGAACTTGAAACCTGGAACCTGGAGCCTGGAACTTGCAACCGTGGAAGACCTCAGCGAATTAGAGAAAGTCATCGGCCACACCTTTGGCCGCCGCGAACTGCTGGTGCAGTCGCTCACCCACAGCTCGCATTCCCATGAGCGCGCACCGGGCGGCGGGCCGAGCGAGGTCTGGCACAACGAACAATTGGAGTTCCTGGGCGACGCCGTCCTGGGCCTCCTGGTCAGCCGCGAATTGGTGGAACGGTTCCCGAGCTACTCCGAGGGCCAGTTGTCGAAGATGAAGGCGCACCTGGTGAGCGCCACGCACCTGTTCTCGATTGCCGGCGAGCTGCAGCTCGGCGATTTCCTGCAGTTGGGACGCGGCGAGGAGAAAAGCGGCGGGCGGCACAAGCGCGCCCTGCTGGTCGACGCCCTGGAAGCGCTGATCGCCGCCGTCTACTTGGACGCCGGCCTGGACACCGCGCGGGAAGTTGTCGAACGGCTGGTGTTGCGGGGGCGGCTGGACAGCGGCATCGAAGCCTTCCCCTTCATCGACTTCAAGTCCGCGCTGCAGGAGTATCTGCAGGCCAACCGCAGGAGCCAGCCGCGCTACGCGGTGGTGGAAGAACGCGGGCCGGAGCACCGCAAGACCTTCCTGGTCGAGGTGCGCGTGGGGAAGGAATTCACGGCCCAGGCCGAGGGACCAACCAAGAAGGCGGCCGAGCAGGAAGCGGCCCGCCTGGCCCTGCTGCACTACCGGGAGTTGGACCGGCAGGCCGAGGGAGCCGCGGCTCAGGAGCCGGCGCTGCCGGAGGGCCAAGCCCAGCCGCCGGCGGCAAGCGAAGCGGCCCCAGCCCCGCCGCCCGCGCCCGCTCCCGACGACACCAAGTAGCGGCGCTGCTTGCTGCGCCCCTGCATGCTGGCGGCAAGTCATTTACAATAGAAATGGTGAGCACTAAAGCGACTGTGGAGAATCAGGTTCAGGCAGTGGAGGCGGCGGCGCCGCCGGTGCGCCGCTCGATCTTCCGCGAGTATTTCGAATCCATCGTGGTGACCGTGATCCTGGCCCTGTTCGGCACCACCTTTGCCATCCAGGCCTTCAAGATCCCCTCCAGCTCGATGGAAGACACGCTGCTGATCGGCGACCACTTGATGGTGGACAAGGAAGCCTACGCGCCGCATGGCAACTGGCTGTCGCGCCTGCTGCCCTATGAGACCATCCAGCGGGGCGACATCATCGTGTTTCGCTATCCGGTCGATCCCAGCACTCATTTCGTCAAGCGGGTAGTGGGTCTGCCGGGCGACCGCATTCGCGTGGTTCACAAGGACCTGTACCGCAACGGCCACCTGCTGAGCGAGGGGTACGTGGTTCACAAGATCCCCAACCTGGACGAGTATCGGGACAACTTCCCCTCCTCGGTGCCCGCCTCCGTCTACGCGCCGTGGGCCGAAGCGCTGCCCAACTACGAGAAAGACGGCTGGCTGGTGGTCCCGCCCGGCCATTACTTCGCCATGGGCGACAACCGCGATTTCAGCTCCGACGGCCGGTATTGGGGCTTCGTTCCGCGCGACAACATCGTCGGGAAGCCGGTGCTGATCTATTGGTCGCTGGAAAGCACCAGCTCGGATTACCGCTACAGTTCGACTTCCGACCGGCTGGTCGGCATCCTGAAAACGGTCGTGGAATTCCCGTTCAAGACCCGCTGGGGCCGCATGTTCCTGTTGATCCGCCCCGAGCATCAGGCCCATTAAGGCTGGAGACGGGAGAGCTGTTTTACAGAACTGGCGTGTGGCAGGCCGTCCCGGGGAGCGCGGGCGCATTCAGAGGTGATGGATCGGAAACAACAAGGGTGTATAGCATGATGGGGACGAAACTGTATTGGGTGGATGGCCCCTGGCCCGGAAAGCTGGCCCTGGCCGCACGACCGCGCGGCGGCGACTGGCTTGAAGACGAAATGACAAGCTGGAAGCGCGCCGGAGTGCATGCGGTCTTTTCCCTGCTGACGCCCGAAGAGGAACAAGACCTCGATCTTGCGAACGAAGCCCGCGCGGTGAGAGCGTGCGGCATGGGCTTTTTGTCCTTCCCCATCCCCGACCGCCAGGTGCCGGATTCCGAAGGCCAACTGGCAAAGGCTCTGGAGAAGCTCGATGAGGAACTGGCATCGGGCAAGAACGTCGTGCTGCATTGCCGCCAAGGAATCGGGCGCACGGGACTTGTGGCCGCCTGTCTTTTCCTCACCAAAGGCCTGGACACGCACACCGCAGTGGAGCGCCTGAGCGCAGCCCGCGGCACTTTCGTCCCGGAGACGGCAGAGCAGCGCCGTTGGATCGATCATTACGCCACGACCTTTGCGAGCACGAGATGAGCGACCAGCCCAGCCAGCCGCCGCCTCTGAAGCCCATTCACCCGGAAACGTCCTTAAGCCCCGCGAAACTCGCCGGGTTCATGGAACAGATGCAGCAGCCACGGAAGCGCGGCCAGAACCGCGAGCGTTAAGACTCAGTTGCCAGCCGTCAGCCGCCATCCGACAGCCGATTTATCGACCGCATCAAATCATTTCACGGCTCTTGAGGCCCGTCTCCCATTAACATATGATGCGGAGGGCGGCGAAGGAAGGGGTCGCGTCCCGCCATTGTTTTCCGGTACAGAGCCATGGGCCGCAGGGAAGCAGTTGCATCACGCTTCAAGGGGAAGGTTCTGTGCCGCAATGAAGGAAGGAGTCTATGAGCATCAGCCAACTGGCCCGCTCGATCAGCCAATCGCCAACGCTGAAGCTGAATGAAACGGCGGCGATGCTGCGGGACAAGGGTGAACCGGTCATCCACCTCGGCGGCGGCGAACCGAAAAGCAAGGCGCCCATCAACGCCATCATCAACTCGGCGGCGCTGTTGAACTCCGGCGATGTGAAGTACACACCCGCCGACGGCATCCCGGCGCTGAAGAAGGCCATCGTCCGCTACACCGAGGAGTACTACAACAAGCTGGTGGCCGCCGACCAGATCATGGCCTCCAACGGCGCCAAGCAGGCGCTGATGACCTTGCTGTACGCCATCCTCAATCCCAAGGACGAGGTGGTCTTCCCCGCTCCGTACTGGGTCAGCTACGGCGAGATGGTGAAGCTGGCGGGGGGCGTGCCCGTCCCGGTGGCGCCCAGCGACGGCAGCTTCCGCCCCACCATGGAAGACATCACCGAGGTGGTGGGGTCTTACACCAAGGCCATCATCATCAACAGCCCCAGCAACCCCACCGGCGTCCTGTACTCGGCCGGCTTTATTGCCGAAGTCGTCGCCTACTGCGAGAAGAAAAAGCTGTACCTGATCATGGACGACATCTACAACCGGCTGGTGTTCGACGGCAAGACGGCGCCCAACTGCTACGAGTACGCCAAGGATGACACAGCCAGCTCGCGCCTGGTGGTGATCCAGGGCGTCTCCAAGATGTACGCCATGACTGGCTTCCGCATCGGCTGGGCCATCGGCAACAAGAATTTGATCGAGGCCATGACCAACATCCAATCGCACCAGAGCTCCGGGCCGGCCACCCCCTCGCAGTGGGCCGCGGTGGGCGCGCTCACCGGCGTGCAGTCCAGCGTCGAGAGCATGCGCCTGACGCTGGAGAACCACCGCAACGTGATGGTGGAGCGGCTGCGGGCCATTCCCGGCCTCCAGGTCACCAAGCCCGACGGCACCTTCTACTGCTTCCCCGATTTCAGGGCCTATGAAAAGGACTCCGCCAAGCTGGCCGGCTTCCTGCTGGAGAAGGTGCGGGTGGTGGCCGTGCCCGGCAAGGAGTTCGGCCTGGACGGGCACCTGCGACTCAGCTTCTGCGGCACCATCAAGGAGATCACCGAGGGGATCGAGCGGATTCAGTGGGCGCTGGATCCGAATTCCGCCAACGAGCTGTATCTCGGCGAGCGCAAGCTGGTGAGGGACTGGCTATGAACATTTACCTGGATGTGACATCCCCGGCGGCCAAGGAAGCGCTGCAGAACGCCAGCGACTACGGGCTGGAGAACCACGGCCTGTACCGGCTCCGGCGCGCCTACTGGAACCTGACCACCGCCGCCCTCTACGAGGAAGTCATCCACCGCTCGGAAGGCAAGCTGGCGCACCTGGGCCCGCTGATCGTCAACACCGGCAAACACACGGCGCGGGCCGCGGCCGACAAGTTCGTGGTGCGCGAGCAGACCACCGAGGACAACGTCTGGTGGGGCGTCTACAACCGCCCCTTCAGCGCCCTGAACTTCAGCATGCTGCTCAGCCGCATGCAGGGCTTCCTGCAGGGGCGCGACGTGTTCGTGCAGGACTGCTTCGCCGGGGCCGACCCCGAGTACCGCATGCCCATCCGCATCGTCACCGAGAAGGCCTGGCACAGCCTGTTTGTCCGCAACATGTTCATCCTGCCGCGCTCCATCGAGGAGATGAAGCGGCACATCCCGGACTTCACCATCATCGCCGTGCCGTCCTTCCACGCCTCGCCGCTGGTGGACGGCACCCGCACCGAGACCTTCATCATCATCAACTTCGCCCAGAAGCTGGCGCTGATCGGGGGCTCGGCCTATGGCGGCGAGATCAAGAAAACCATTTTCACGCTGCTGAACTTCCTGCTGCCGTTCGAGAACGTGATGCCCATGCACTGCTCGGCGAACGTCGGCCCCGACGGCGATGTGGCCCTGTTCTTCGGCCTGTCGGGCACCGGCAAGACCACGCTCTCGGCCGACCCCACGCGCCGGCTGATCGGCGACGACGAGCACGGCTGGAGCGACAACGGCGTCTTCAATTTCGAGGCCGGCTGCTATGCCAAAGTGATCCGGCTGTCGTCGGAGGCCGAGCCGCAGATCTACGCGGCGACGCGCCGCTTCGGCACCATCCTGGAGAACGTGACGCTGGACAACCGCTTCCGCCGCCTGGACCTGGACGACGACATCATCACCGAGAACACGCGCGGCGCCTACCCGCTCGACTACATCGACAACGCCCTGCCGGAGAAGATGGCGGGGCACCCCAAGAACGTGGTGTTCCTGACCTGCGACGCCTCCGGGGTGATGCCGCCCATTTCCCGCCTGAATGTCGATCGGGCGCTCTACCACTTCATCTCCGGCTACACCAGCAAGATCGCCGGCACCGAGATCGGGCTGGGCATCGAGCCGGAGATCACCTTCAGCACCTGCTTCGGCGCCCCCTTCATGGTGCGGCGTCCGGAGGCTTACGCCGAGCTGCTGAAAGCCAAGCTCATCAGGCACAGGGTCGAGACCTGGCTGGTGAACACCGGCTGGACCGGCGGGCCCTTCGGCATCGGCAAGCGCATCAGCATTCACCACACCCGGGCGCTGCTGAACGCGGCGCTGAGCGGCGCGCTGCAGAAGGTCCAGTACCGGCAGGACCCGGTGTTCGGCTTCGACGTCCCCATGACCTGCGAGGGCGTGCCTTCCGACATCCTGGAGCCGGCCAACACCTGGGGGAACCGCGAGGAGTACTTCAAGAAATACGACGCGCTGGCCGCCCGCTTCATCGAGAACTTCAAGCTGTTCTCGGCCGGCTGTCCGCGCAACATCATCGAAGCCGGCCCCAAGCGCTATTCGCTTAAAGCCGCCCGGTAATCGGAACAAGTGACGAGTGATGAGTGACGAGTGACGAGACAGAACGCCGCGGGTCACTCGTCACTTGTCACTCATCACTTCTTTTTGCACCCTCTTCTCTTTGCGGGTCGTATTAGCTGATGAAACGGGATGGCGCAGGCTGAAGCAGTGGCGCTGGAAAGCCAGGACGGGGAGCTGGCCCGGGCTGCCGGGGGCGACCCGGATGCCTTCGCCGAACTGGTCCGCCGGCACCAGCGCCTGGTCTACAGCATCGCCTGGCATTTCTTTGCCGACCGCGCCGTGGCCGAGGACCTGTCCCAGGAGGTGTTCCTGCAGCTCTTCCAGAGCATCCGGTCCATCGAAACGGACTCCCACCTAGTGTTCTGGCTGCGGCAGGTCACGTCGCGGAAATGCATTGACCATGCGCGCTGGCAGGAGAAGCGCCGGCACCCCAGCCTGGACCAGGTGGCCGAGCAAGGGGCGCCCGGCGCGCCGCCCGACCTGCTGGAGAATGCCCGGCTGCGGCGCCTGGTCACTGGGATGCCGGAAAAGCTGCGGGCCGTAGTAGTGCTGCGCTTCCAGGAAGAAATGAACCCCTCGGAGATCGCGGCGGCGCTGGGCTGGCCCGTGAACAGCGTGAAAAGCTGCCTGCACCGCGCCCTGCGCATGCTGCGGGACCGCATGGAACACTGACGGAGAGATGTCCATGGATGACCCAATCGAACGACGGTTGAAACAGGCGCTGGCCCGCACCGATCCGCCCCAGGGCTTTGCCGGGCGGGTGATGGCCCGCGTGGCGCGAGGGGAAGCCCCCCGGCCCGAGCCTTCGCGCTGGGCGCTGTTCGGCCGGCTGCTGGCGCCCGCCTGGCGCACCGCGCTGGCCGGCGCGCTGGCCTGCCTGCTGCTGTTGACCGCCGGGCTGGCCTACCGCGAGCACCGGCTGCGGCTGAAGGCCGAGGCCGAGCGGGCCCGCGCCGAGCAGGCCCGCGAGGAGCTGATTCTCGCCCTGCGCATCACCGGGGTTCAGCTCAGCCGCGCGCGCAACATCGTCCTGCGCCAAATGGATTTCCGTAAGCAACAGGGGAACGTCCGGCAATGAGGCAACATATGCGAAGCACCACTCGAATTCCGCTGGCTGCTTTGGGCGCGATTGCGCTGCTGGCTTCGTCCGCCTTCCCACAATCGGCGAAGCTGCAGGTCAACCTCGACCACCTGGCCAAGAGCAAGAACATCGTCGAAACAGTGAACGTGACGCTCGACAGCAACCTGCTCACCATGTTTTCCAGTTGGCTGCCGAGGAGCGACCCCGACGCGGCCAAGATCAAGCAACTGGTCCAGGGATTGCAGGGCGTCTACGTGCGCAGCTTCAAGTTCGACAAGGAAGGCGCCTACTCGCCCGACGAGGTGGAGGCCATCCGCAGGCAACTGGTGGCGCCCGCATGGTCGTGCATCGTGCAGGTGCGTACGAAAAGGGGCCGCGCGGCCGCCGGCGAAGGACCCGGCGACGGCGACGCCGACGTTTGCCTGCGCCAGCAGGACGGCAAAATCCTCGGCCTGGCGATTATCGCCGTCGAGCCCAAGGAACTGACCGTGGTCAACATCGTCGGCTCGCTGACGCCCGACCAGCTCAGCGACCTGGAAGGCCACTTCGGCATCCCGGCCATCCGGGGCAAAAACAAGCCCTCGAAAGCGCCGAAGGCCAAGGAACCGGGCAAGGACGAGTACTAAGCTATGACGACCTCGTCCAAACGCCGCTGTGCAGTGGGGCTGACGACCCTGTTCGCCGTCACGCTTTTTTGTGCCGCGGCGCCGGCCGCCGACCCCACCTTCAAGGCCTTCGTCAATCAACTGGAAAGGAATTACCAGCTCAAGCGCACGCACATTCCGCTGCTGTGGCTGGTGAAGGGCGTGGTGCGCGTGGCCCAGCCGGTCGGCGTCTCCCGCCTGGACGTGGCCGTTTTCGACAACCAGGACATGAGGCGGCTGCGCGCCGATACCGACTTCCCCGAACGTGTGCACCGGCTGGTCGATCCTTCCTGGCAGCCGTTCGTCCAGGTGCATTCGCTGAAGTCCGGCGAGCACGCCCTGCTATACATACGCCAAAAGGGGAAAGATGCGGAGATGCTGATTCTGGCGGTGGAAAACAATGAAGCCGCCGTCGTGCTCACCCGCCTGGACCCGCAACGCCTGCAGGAACTGGCCGACGACCCCGCCTCCGCCTACCGCCATCGCGCTCACTGATAAGCGGACACCGATCAACACAGGCCCGTGGTGCCGCAACGAGTACTTAGTGATCTTTGTGTTTTTTGTATCTTTGTGGTGGATTGGCGCCACAGGTCACACCGAGAAATACTTGGCCTGCGGATGGTGGACGATGAGGGCGGAGGTGGATTGCTCGGGGTCGAGCTGGTAGCCCTCGGTGAGGCGGACGCCGATGGCTTCCTCCGGCTTCAGCAGCTCGAACAGCTTGGCCTGGTCCTCCAGGTTGGGGCAGGCCGGATAGCCGAAGCTGTAGCGCGAGCCGCGATACTTCTGGTGGAACAGGTCGGTGATGTTGGGGGAATCTTCGCCGGCCATGCCCAGCTCCCGGCGGACCACCTTGTGCCAGTATTCGGCCAGGGCCTCGGCCGTTTCCACGCTCAGGCCGTGCAGGTAGAGGTAATCCGAATACTGGTTGTTCTCGAACAGGCAGCGGGTCACCTCCGAGGCGCGCCGGCCCACGGTCACCAGGGTGAAAGCGACCACGTCGGGGCGGCCGCCCTCCAGCGGCTCGAAGAAATCCGCGAGGCACAGGCCGCGGCCGATCTTCTGGCGCGGGAAAGTGAAGCGGACAAGCTCGCGGCCAGAGGCATCAGAGACGTCCGCGACAGGGGCCGGCCGGCGGGACGCCAGCGCTACATCGTAGACCACCAAATCGTTGCCGGAGGATTGCGCGCGGAAGTAGCCGTAGACCACCTTGGGCTGCAGGATGCCTTCCTGTTTCGCGCGCCGCTGCCATTCGGCCAGGATGGCGGAATACTTGGTGCCCACCGCCTCCTCGTATTCCGCTTTCGGCAGCGACTTCAACTGCCACTGGCTCTTGAACAGCGCGGTGAGGTTGATGTAGCGGAACACCTCATCCAGGTCGATGTTCTCGACCACGCGCAGGCCCCAGAAGGGCGGGGTGGGGATGTCGTGGTTGCGGCGGATTTCGATGCGCGCCGAATCGGGGACCGCTTCCTCTTCGACGGTCCGCTCCCTGATCCCGCATGGCGGGACGGCACGGATGCGGCGCGGGACAGCACGCCCTTCGGCCAGCATGGCCTCGCGCCCGGCGGGGTTGGCCAGCCCGTTCATCACCCGCAGCCCGGCGAAGGCATCCTCGCCGTAATAGACGGGGTGCGAATAGACCGCCCGCAGGTCTTCCTCGACGTACTTGCGGTTAAGCGCCGCGCCGCCGCAGATCACCGGAAAGCTCAGCCCGCGCCGCTCCAGGTCCTCCAGCACATACTTCATCTCCACGGTCGATTTCACCAGCAGGCCGCTCAGCCCGATGGCGTCGGCCTGGTGCTCGGCGGCCGCCTGGATGATGTTCTCCGAGGGCTGCTTGATGCCCAGGTTGATGGTGGTGTAGCCGTTGTTGGTCAAAATGATGTCCACCAGGTTCTTGCCGATATCGTGGACGTCGCCCTTCACGGTGGCCAGCACGATGCGGCCGCGGCCGGCGCCCCGGACCCGCTCCATGTGCGGTTCCAGGTGCGCCACGGCGGTCTTCATCACCCGGGCGGAATCGAGCACCGAGGGGAGCTGCATCTTGCGCGCGCCGAACAGCTCCCCGACCACGCGCATGGCATCCAGCAGGATGGTGTCGATGATCTCCAGCGCCGTGCGCTCCCGGAGCGCCTCGTCGAGCAGTTGCTGGATGGTGAGCTTCCCGGCAGGGCGCGCGACGCTGGCTTCGCCGTTGATCACGGCGCGCTTGATCTCCTGCTCGAGCGGCAGCGCCTCGCCGGCCGCCGCCTCCACCACCGGCCGGCGCTCGCCGCCGGTGAAGAAGCGGATGTAGTTCAGTAGCGGATCGCCGTCGCTGGTGTCGCAATGGATCAGCTTGCGGGCCAGCGCCGCTTCGGCCTCGGGAATCTTGTAGAGCGGGTAGATGCGGGCGTAGTTGATGATGGCCAGGTCGAGGCCGGCGCCCACCGCCTCGTGCAGGAACACGCTGTTGAGCACCCGCCGCGGATAGGCGTCCAGCCCGAAGCTGATGTTGCTGACGCCCAGCACCGTCATCACGCCGGGCAGCTCGGCCTTGATGCGGCGCACCGCCTCAATGGTCTCGCGGCCGGCGGCGCGGTACTCCTCCTGGCCGGTGGTCACCGGCAGCGTGAGGGCGTCGAAAATCAGGTCGCAGGGGCGGATGCCGTACTTTTCGGTGGCCAGCTCGTAGATGCGGCGCGCGATGGCCGTCTTCTTGTCGGCGGTCAGCGCCATGCCCTGCTCGTCAATGGTCAGCGCGATCACGGCCGCCCCGAAATCCTTCACCATGGGAAGCACCACGGAAGTGCGCTTCTCGCCGTCCTCCAGGTTGATGGAGTTGACGATGGGCTTGCCGGGGATGCGCTTGAGGGCCTCCAGGATCACGTCGGCCTCCGTGGAATCGATCACCAGCGGCGCCTGTATGCGCGTGCCCAGCTTCTCCACCACTTCGCGCATGTACTTCTTCTCGTCTGCGCCGACGATGGCCACGCAGAGGTCCAGCAGGTGGCTGCCCTCGGCGTGAAGCCGGCGGGCCAGGGCCAGGATCTCGTCGTGGTTGCCGCTCTCGACCGACTCGCGGAACTTCTTCACCCGCGTGGTGGTGTTCATCTCCTCGGCGATCACCACCGGCTTGGGATCGAGCTCCAGGGGAACGGAGACGTAGGCGCTGGCGGCCGCGGGCACGGGCTTCACGCTGCGCGGCTTGGGCGCCAGCCCGCCGACCGAGGCGGCCAGCGCGCGGATGTGCGCCGGCGTGGTGCCGCAACAGCCGCCCACCACCGAGACGCCGTACTCGGTGACGAACAGCCGCTGCCACCGCGCCAGCTCATCCGGGGTGAGGGGGAAGACCGTCTGCCCGCCTTCGTTGCGCGGCAGCCCGGCGTTGGGCTGGCAGGAGATGGGATGCGGGCTGTTGTCGCCCAGGTAGCGGATGGGGTCGTTCATCAGTTCCGGCCCGGTCGCGCAGTTCAGTCCCAGGAACAGCGGGTTGAAGGGCTCCAGCGTGGTGAGCGCCGCACCGATTTCCGTGCCCATCAGCATGGCGCCGCTGGTGTCGATGGTCACCTGGACGGCCACCGGGGTGTCCCGGCCGGTTGCCGCGGCGGCCGCCCGCCGCGCCCGGTTCACGCCGTACAGCGCGCTCTTGGCCTGCAGGATGTCCTGGCAGGTTTCGATCAGCAGCACGTCCACGCCGCCTTCGATCAGCGCCGCGGCCTGCTCTTCGTAAACCGCGGCCAGCTCGTCGAAGCCGATGTGGCCAAGCGAGGGCATTTTCGTGGTGGGGCCCAGCGACCCGGCCACGAAGCGCGGAGCGGGAAACTGCGATGACACTTCACGCGCCAGGCGTGCAGCCGCTATGTTGATCTCGCGGACCCGCTCGGCCATCTGGTACTCGGCCAGCACCACCCGGCTGGCCCCGAACGTGTTCGTCTCCACCACCTGCGCGCCGGCCTCGCAGTACGCGGCGTGAATCTCGCGCACCACCTCGGGCCGGCTGACCACCAGCACCTCCGAGCAACCCTCCTGGCCCTGGAAATCGTCGAGCGAGAGGTTGCGCGCGTGGATGGCGGTGCCCATGGCGCCGTCGAAGATCACGATTCGCTCTTTGAGGAAGTCCCCAAGCATCCGCATTTCATTATGGAACAGGCTACAGGTCACAGGCTACAGGCTGCAGGCCACAGGCTACAGGCTGGAGGCTGTAGACCGGAGGCTGGGGTGACTTTGGACCTTGGACCTTGGACCTTGAACTTTGGACCTTGGACTCCACATCTCACTCACTCACCACTGGACAAGCGGGCGCCTGACCCGTATCATACGCCAGGGGCGCGCGCTATGCACCCTGTCCTGGGACGGATCCCTGGCCCCCAAACCTCGAGTTCTGCGGGAAGCTGCGATGCGACTGCCGCGAAACCAGAAGACGCTTTACTACGGGTACTGTGTTCTGCGGCTGGATGAGGACCGCGAGTGGGGAACCTTCCCGGGCATGGCCGGCCACCCGGTCTTTCCGCTTCGCGAGGGCCGGCTGGCGATGCTGGCCAGCCGCGTGGAGAACGCCTCTATCGCCGATCCGCAGAGCGTCATCGAGCACGGGCGCGTGATTCACCGGGTGTTTGAGCAATACACCGTGCTGCCCTTCCGCTTCGGCACGGTCTTCGATACCGAACAGCAGGCGCGCCAGATCCTCATCGTCAATCGCACCGAGCTGCAGGGCGGGTTGAACCGCCTGCGCGGCAAGGCCGAGATGCACCTGAAGGTGCTGTACATGGCGCCCTGCGGGGCGGGAGCGGCCGGCAGCGATGTCACCCGCCTGACGTGCGAACGCGTGGCCGACCTGTTCCGGCCGCTCGAGGAGCATGTGGCGGTCCGCGAGCTGCAGAGCGGCGAATGGCTGGTCAATCTGGTCCACCTGATCGATGACAGCCGGGTGGAGGTCTACCAGCGGGTGTTCACCGCCGCCGCCGAGCGCATCAAGGACTGCCAAATCCTGGTGACGGGCCCCTGGCCTCCCTATCATTTCCTCCCTTCCGCCGTCCGGAGGCCTGCCGCTTCCGAGACGTGTCTGCGGCCCGGCCGCCGGCCGCCGCAGCGCCGCGCCGCCGTCATTCCCTTCCAGGTCCCCGCCGCCTCAGGTTAGGCTGTGGGCTGTGGGCCGCGCCGTCCTTTCGGAGAGCGGTTCTCTTCCGGCTGTTTTCAGTTGTGCCTACGGCTCTCTTCATACGCAAGGCGTCCTGTAACCCACAGCCTACAGCCTACGGCCTACAGCCTACAGCCCGCAGTTTGTCATTGACGCCGCGCCACCGCTATGGTTAAATATGCATGATAGTGAATAAATATTCACCAGGGCGGGGCTCCATGCGCACGGCGGGCATTCTGGGCATATCCGGATACAGCGGCCAGGAGCTGATGCGGCTGCTGGGGCGGCACGGGCAGGTCCGCCCGGTGGCCATCGAAAAGGAGGCGGCCATCGGCGGCGCGGTGCGGGCCCATTCGCTCCAGGTCGTCTTCCTGGCCACGCCGCACGAGGTCTCACTCCAGGTCGCGCCGGCGGCGCTGGAGGCCGGGGCGCGGGTCGTGGACCTGAGCGGCGCCTTCCGGCTGAAGGACCCGGCCGTGTTCGAGCGCTGGTACGGCATGCCCCACACCGCGCCTCACCTGCTGGGCGAAGCGGTCTACGGCCTGGCGGAGCTGAACGGCGAGGCGGTGCGCGGCGCGCGGCTGGTGGCCAACCCCGGCTGCTATCCCACCTCGGTGATCTGCGGCCTCCATCCGCTGTTTTGCGCCGCCGCGGTGGACACCGCCGCCGGCGTCATCTGCGACTCCAAATCGGGAGTGAGCGGCGCCGGCCACCGGCCCGCGGCCAACACCCACTTCGTGGAGGTCCACGAAAACTTCAAGGCCTACGCGGTGCTGCGGCACCGCCACGTGCCCGAGATGCTGCAGGCCCTCGGCGTGTCCCTGGGCGATTTCTTTTTTACGGCGCACCTGCTGCCGGTCACCCGCGGCATTCTTTCCACCATGTACGTGAAGCTGCGGCGGGCGTGGACGCGCGACGAGCTGCTGGCCCTGTACCGCGGCCGCTACCCGGACGGCGGCTTCATCCGCGTGCGGGAAAGCGGCGCACCCAACCTGCGGGACGTGCAGGAGACCAACTATTGCGATATCTACCTGACGGTGGATGAAAGCGGAACGCGCGCGGTCGTCATTTCCTGCCTCGACAACCTGGTGAAGGGTGCGGCCGGCCAGGCCATCCAGAATATGAACCTGATGCTGGGATTGGAGATGAACCAGGGACTGGTTTAGCCGCAGATTGCGCAGATTACGCGAGATTATTCATCTGTGTAATCTGTGCAATCTGCGGCTAAGAAGGGGGACTGCATGAAGCTGGTGATCAAAATCGGCGGGACGGTGCTCCAGGAAGAAGAGGCGCGGCCGCTGCTGGCGCTGCAAATCGGAGGGCTGGTCCGGAGCGGGCATCGCGTCCTGGTGGTGCACGGCGGAGGCGCCCAGATTTCGGCGTTTCTCAAGAACGCCGGAATCCAGCCCAGCTTCGTGGAGGGCCGCCGGGTAACGTCGCCCGAGGTGCTGGACGTGGCGGTCAAGGTGATGGCCGGCACGGTGAACCACGAGATGCTGGCGGCGTTCGCGGCCGCCGGCGTCCCCGCCTGCGGGATCTCGGGCATCGACGGGCGCTGCCTGCTGGCCGCGCGGCGCGACGGCGGGGGGCCCGATCTGGGCCTGGTGGGCCGCGTGGAGACGGTGCGCACCGACCTGTTCGATGCCCTGACCGGCGCCGGGTTCGTGCCCCTGCTGGCGCCCCTGGCCGTCTCAATCGGCGGCCAGATCCTCAACGTCAACGCCGACGAGGCCGCGGTGGCCTGCGCCGCCGCCTGGATGGCCGACCGGCTGGTGTTCCTGACCGACGTGGCCGGCGTGCTGGGCCCCGACGGCGGCCTGCTCCGCGAGCTGTGGCCCGGCCGCATTCGCGAGCTGATCGACGGCGGCGTGGCCACCGGC
>JAPKYU010000117.1 GCA_026394175.1 Acidobacteriota bacterium
AGCGCCGCTTCGAAGACGGTTGCGTGGTGGTCGTGGGACAGAAGATCGTCTCCAAGGCGGAAGGCCGCATCGTGGACCTGGCTGAAGTGCGTCCTTCGCCGCTGGCCGAAGCCTTTGCCCGCCAACACGGCCGGGACGCCCGCCAGATCGAGGTGGTTTTGGGACAGACGCGGCGGGTGGTGAAAATGGACCGCGGCGTCTTGCTGGTCGAGACGCTGCAGGGACAGGTGTGCGCCAACGCCGGCGTCGATGCTTCCAACGTGCCGGCGGCGGCCGGCGGCAGCGAGCGCGTCACGCTGCTTCCCTGCGACGCCGACGCTTCGGCCCAGGCCCTCCGCGAGCGGCTCCGCTTGGTGACCGGCCGCGATTGCGCGGTGATCATCAGCGATACATTCGGGCGTCCGTGGCGCGACGGGCTGGTGGATGTAGCCATCGGCTGCGCCGGGCTGCGCCCCCTGGCGGACTACCGCGGCCGGCGCGACCGCCAGGGCCGCCTGCTGCGCGGCACCGTGATCGCCGTGGCTGACGAACTGGCCGCCGCAGCGGGTCTGGTTATGGGCAAGACCGCCGGCCGCCCCGTGGTTCTCATCTATGGGGCGCCGATCGAGCTTGGGGAAGGCTCGGCGCAGGAAATGCTTCGCCCGCCCGAACGCGACCTGTTTCGGTAATCGGCCGGCGATCAGACTTCGTGCACCAAGTCCTGCAGGCGGCGGCGCGGCGTCGCTTCCGGTTTTTCTCCGGCGTAGCCGATCGGGAGAATCGCGACCGGCAAGAGATTCCTGGGCGCGCCGATCGCGTGGCCCACGGCGTTGTCGTCGAAGGCCCCGATCCACACCGTGGCCAGGCCCAGCGCCGTGGCGGCCAGCATCGCGAAGGCGCAGGCGATGGTGGCATCCTGGATGCTGTACAGCCGGATGCCGCGCTCCCGGTACCGCGTAGCCGAGCGGTCCGGGTGGGCGCAAAAAACCAGCGCCAGCGGGGCTTGCGCTATGAAGTTCTGTCCCAGCGCGGCGGCCGCCAGCGCCGCCCGGGCTTCCTGCTTTTTCACCAGGTAAATCTCGTAAGCCTGGAGATTGCCCGCCGAGGGTGCGCCGTTGGCGGCCTCCAGGATGGCGCGCAGGTCCTGCGGCTGGACCGTTGCCCGGGTGAACGCGCGGATGGAGTGGCGGCGTTTCAGCACTTCAAAGAAATCCATCGGTCTCTGGCCTCCGTATGGGAATCCCGTAGCAGCCGAGTATAATACCGGCCGAGGGCGGGCGATGAAGTTCAAGAGTTTTTCGTTTGGAACGATCTGCATCGATGGCGTGAAGTACGACTACGACGTGGTCATTGACCGCGGCCAGGTCCGCAAACGGAAGAAAAAGCCCTCCAAGGAGTTCCGCGAGGAGTACGGACACACGCCGCTCTCGGCCCGAGAGGAGCTGCCCTGGAAGTGCTGGCGGCTGGTGATCGGCACCGGCGCGCACGGGGCTTTGCCCGTCCTGGAAGAAGTGAAGCGCGAGGCCGCCTCACGGAAGGTGGAGCTGGTGATTCTCCCCACCGTCCAGGCGATTGAGGCGTTCCAGAAGGATCCCAAACATACCAACGCGGTCTTGCATATCACCTGCTGACCCTGGCCCGCCGGCGGCACTTGTATTTCAGCCGCCGGCCTCGAGCAGCGGGTCGTCGGTTTTCTTCATCCAGTCCTTCAGCAGCGCCGTCATCTGCTTGACCCGCTCGGCCTGGGCCGGATTGCCGGCCAGGTTTTTCATCTCCCACGGGTCTTCCGGGATGTTGAACAACTGCGTGGTTTCCTTGCCCTCGACCGTGTAATGGATGAGCTTCCAACTGTCGGTGCGGACGGCGCGCTGGAGATTGCGATAGGCGAAGAAGACGGAATCGCGCACCTTGGCCTTGGGATCGCGCACGAGCGGCGCCAGGCTCTGGCCCTCGACGGTGGCCGGCGCCGGCTGTCCGGCCAGGTCGCACAGCGTCGGGAACAGGTCCAGCAGGTAGACAAGCGCATCGCTGGTTTTCCCCCGCGGTATCCCCGGCCCACAGATGATCAGCGGGACGCGAACGCTGTGGTCGTAGACGTTCTGCTTGCCGAACAGCCCATGCCGGCCCAGCGCCAGCCCATTGTCCCCGGCAAAGACGATGATGGTGTTGCCGGCCCGCCCGGTTTCTTCCAGCGCCTTCAACACCCGGCCGATCTGGGCATCCATGTGGGTGATCATGCCGTAGTATTCGGCGATGTGTTTGCGGACCACCTCGGGCGTCCGCGGCCAGGGCGCCAGTTGCTCGTCCCGCGTCTTCAGATCGCCGTTGTCAAACGGGTGCTCGGGCATGAAGTTGGGCGGTAGCATGAGCTTCTCCGCCGGGTACATGCCGGCGTATTCGGTGGGCGGCATCCGCGGATCATGCGGCGCGGTATAGGCGATGTACAGCAGGAACGGATCGCCTGCCTTTTGCTCCTTCAGGAACCGGACGGCCGACTCGCTGAACAGCTCGCTGGAAAATTTGTCGCCGGTCCGCTGGCGCTCTTTCGGGTACCGCCCGGTAGGGTCGAAGTCCTGGATGGGCACCTTGAGGTGGTCGGACATGCCGCCGAACATGATCGGCCCGCCCTGGCCGAAGCACCGCGCGTAAAGCGCCGGGCCGTTGTGCCACTTGCCGACGCCGAAGGTCGTATAGCCGGCCTTGCGGAACAGTTCCGGGAACAGGTCGAACGGCCGGCGCGAGCCTTCCGGGGCCTTCTCGGGGGCGATGATGTTGTTGTGAACGTGGAACAACGACTGGCCGGTCATCAGCATGCCGCGGCTGGGTACGCAAACGGCGCCCACCGTGCCGCCCATGATGCAGGCCTGCGTAAAGGCCACGCCCCGCCGCGCCAGCGAGTCCAGGTTTGGCGTCCGGATTTCCCGGTTGCCGAGTGCGTGGATGGTGTCGAAGCGCTGGTCGTCGGAAAAAATGAAAAGAATGTTCGGGCGCTGCTTCTGTTGCCTGGCGCTCGGGCCCTGGCCCCAGGCGGGCATGGCCAGGCCGGCCGCGCCGATTCCGGCCGCCTTCAGTAATTCCCGCCGCTTGATTGCGTTTGCCATTCTTGCCCTCCAAACTGAACCACAAAGCCACAAAGAACACGAAGTTTCACAAAGTCCGACTTTGTGTACCTTTGTGTTCTTCGTGTCTTGGTGGTGAACTCGGTTTTCAGCCCGCCTTCGCCGAGGCCGCTTTGCGGATGGCGGCCACGATCCGCTGGTAGGTGCCTCAGCGGCAGATGTTCCCCTCCATGAACCGGATGATCTCCTGCTCGCCGGGATTGGGATTGGCGGCCAGCAACGCGGCGCCGGTGACGATCATGCCCGGCGTGCAGTAGCCGCATTGCATCACATCCAGATCGAGGAAGGCCTGCTGGAGAGGATGCAGGCGGCCATTCCGCTCCAGTCCTTCGATGGTGGTCACCTGCCGGCCGGCCGCCGCCTTCACCGGCGTGATGCAGGCCCGCCGGGGTTTGCCATCAATCAACACCGTGCAGGCGCCGCATTGTCCCTCGCCGCAACCGTACTTGGTCCCGGTCAGGTCGAGCTGCTCGCGCAAGACGTTGAGCAGAGTCGCATCCGGCTCGACATCGACGCTGCGCGCCTTTCCGTTAACGGTCAGCTCCATAGCCGAAGTTTAAAGTTCAAAGTCTAAAGTTCAAAGTCCAAAGTTGAAAGAGACTGCCTACTGCCTTCTGCCTGTCGCGGTAGGAACGCCGGTTACCCGGCGCCCCCCGCACAGATCCGTGCGAGCGGGACTACCGCACACGGCTCTTGCCTCGGATGTCTGGCGTCGAAGCGCACGCTCGGATTGCCTGTCGTGCTGCTTCCCGCACACGAGTCAACCCCGGTGACACGCCGACCCGACCCTGGGTTCGGGGCATGCTGGGTTTTCCCATGTTCTCCTTGGCCGGGCGCCTTCCCTCCACATCCTCCGCTGGCGGTTCCCCGCTTTTGTTCGGATGCTTCGCCGGTACTATGCTCCCGTCCGACTCCCCCGCCCCGTTCACGCTGGACGTGCGGCTCCTGCCTTCT
>JAPKYU010000378.1 GCA_026394175.1 Acidobacteriota bacterium
CCGGCGTTTACCCAGATGGGACCGACCCGGCCTTTACGGTTGAAGACTTCCTTGATGCCGGCGCCGCGCACCACCACCAGCGCCCTGGAGCCCGGTTCGGCCAAACCCTCGATTCGCACCCGGGCGCCGTCGTAAAAAACGCCCATTTCGATCGTGGGAGGCGTAACGCGAATGGGGGGCTGCGCGGCCATCAGCGAACCGGCGAGCACGGCGATGGCCGTGATCCAAACACGCGTGGCTGATCGTTGGTTCGCCATAGTTTCAGCCGTGCGGCACGCGATCTTGAACGGAGCCGTCGCGCCCCGCGGGATCAGCGGGCGGGCGCTTGCGCGGCGCCGCGGTTCCATTCAGTTTGAGCGTCGGCGATGCGCGGGCGCCCGCTCTTTCACGGTCGCGGCTCTGCCGGCCATCCGCTGCAGCGATCAGGACGCCGGCGTTGTACGCCTGCTGAGCGGGCAGAACTTGCATCCAGGCAGGCCGCCGCAGAAAGGCCTCTCCTTTGCTGCGTCCCAGGATGCAAGACGGCGTCACCAGGATGCTGACCAGCATTTTCGCCATGACGAATAGCACCAGGCTGGCCAGCACGATCATCAGTTGTTCGCCGCGCAACCGGCGGGTCAGGCGCGCGCCGATCTGCGCCCCGATGGTGGAACCAAGCGCCACCAGCAGCGCCAGCACCAGATCGACGGTGTGGTTGGTGGTGGCCTGCATGAAGGTGACGCCGGCGCAGGTGAACAGGATCTGGAACAGGTCGGTGCCCACGGCCAGATGCGGCGGCATGTGCAACAGGTAGACCATCATGGGCACCATGATGAAGCCGCCGCCCACACCCATGATGGCGGCCAGCATGCCCACCAGCAGGCACAGGAAAAACGGGACCAGCACCGAGTGCTGGATGCCGGAATGCGGAAACGCCATCTGCAACGGCAGGCGGGAAAGGAACGGGCGCCGCGGCCTGCGGGGGCCGCGCTCCCGAGGCACCATACCCTCGCCCCGCAGGCTCCGCACGCTCTTGACCACCATGAAGGAGCCGAGGCTGCCCAGCACCACGATGTAGGTGATGGTAATTACGAAATCGGCGTTCCCCAGCGCCCGCAGCAGCTTGATCAGTTGCACGCCGATGGCCGCGCCCACCAGCCCGCCGCACAGCAGGATGCTGCCCAGCTTGTAGTCCACGTTGCCGAGGCGGAAGTGGGCGGCCACGCCCGAAGAGGAGGTGGCGACGATGGCGCTGGTGTCCGAGGCGGCGGCCACCGTCGGCGGCACGCCCAGCATCATCAGGATCGGCGTCATCAGGAAGCCGCCACCGACCCCCACCAGGCCCGACAACAACCCCACCATCATGCCCGCGCCCACCACCAGGAACAGGTTGATGCTGATGCCGGCCACGGGAAGAAATACCGACACGCGTCCCCCCTCTCTCCCTCCCCCGTTGTACGCTACATCACTTCAAGACCACGCGGCTGAGCCACACCAGGACGACGATCAGCGAAAGCCCCAGCGCCAGGCTCCATCCGATCAGCTTCTTTTCGATGGGAAGCAGCGGCTCGTACTCCATCCGCTTCAATTCTTCGGCAAGTTTCGGCTGCTCCATATTGCCAACTCCGCACTCCGCACTCCGCATTCCGCACTCCGCATTGATCACGCCAGCGGCGGCTTGACGCCGTGGAAAAAAATCCAGGAAATCGCCAGCCCGATCCAGATGATGAACCCGAACAAGCAAAGCACATAGACGGCGGCCAGCCGCGCGATCCCTTCCTCCCACAGTTTCCGGAAATTGGAAACCACGCCGATGGCGAAGAACGTCATGACGAAGAAGATCCCGCGGAAGACATTCGCCTGGCCCATGGCCGCCTTCATCTTGCCGGTCAAGGACGGCAGCAACGCCCCGATGGCCACCGCCGCGAAGAAGGTGGCCATGTAGCCGAGGATGAACTTGGGGAATCGTTCCCAGATCTGGCGCGCCTTCATTTTTTCGCCCGCTTTGCGATCGATCTTCGTAGACCAGATCCAGGCCAGGATGAAGGCCCATATGGCGATGAACACATCGATGAAGACCTTCACGGTCGTCGTGGTGGCCATCACCCACCCGGGGGCGTAGTTGATTCCCTGAACGGCCAGCGCCTTGGTGAGGATCAAGGATTCGGTGATGGCCCCGCTGGCGACGGCGGCGCCATCGGTTTTGACCGCCAGGCCCATCCACGCTCCCGCGACAATTGGTTCGTGGAAAAGCCAGGTTTGCGCAATGAACGGAAGCAGCAGGAGCTCGACGACCGCGAATATCACGACCAGCGAGGACACCATGATGGGCACGACCGGTCGCGCCTTAATGGCCGCGCCGGTGGCGATAGCGGCTGAAACACCGCAGATCGAGATGCCCGACGCCAGCGGGACCGACCACTCCCGGCTAAACTTGAAATATTTCCGCGCGATGTAATATACCAGGGCCCAGTAAATCAGGTATGCCTCGACGATGGCGCAGAGCCCGCGGAACATCACCGAGGTGGCCAAACTGAGTTGTTCGGCGGCCGTCACACCGAGAAAGCCACCCAGGATGACGATCGCCGTCTTGATGTATAGCTCCGGGCGGATGGCCTCGGCGAGAAAGGCCGCGACCGGCGGCGCAAAATTCCCGATCAGCAAACCGACCACCAGGGCGACGATAAAGCCGGCCTCGGCAGTCAGATTGAGCGACCAGCCGATGCCAAACGATTTCAGCTTGTCCGGTGTTGCGGCGATGTACGCCCAACTTCCGGCGATCCAGCAAAGGTAGCTGAGCAGGAAGACGCCGGTGAAGGCCTTCACAAAGCGCTTCAGGTCGGCGCCCAGAGCTTTGGCCCCGGCCGTCATCACGCCCAGCAGGAACAGGAACGTGAACAGCGCGTAGGCAGGTCCGGGCAGGCCGGCATAGGCTTTCGACACCGGCTTCAGCGCTCCGGGAAGCTTCGTCCAGACCGACACGGTGACCGCCCAACCCAGCAGGTCCACCCGAAGCAGCGCGGCGAGCGACAGAAAAAAGATCAAAAGGCCGATGGATAGGGCCAGCCAGTCTTCGGTGAAGTGCGGCACCGGCGCGCGCCCAGGCGCCGGTTGCGCAGCCGTTGTTCCCATAAGCAACTCCGTCTAATCGCTAATACCGCATCAGAGCCGCGATCCCGCCGTGCGGGAGAGCGGGTGCTTGCGCAGCGGCACCGGCCCATGCGGGGCACCCGCTCGCTCATCCCGCTTGGCGGGACGGCTCTGTTAATGAACTGCCGAAGCAGCCAGACCCTCGCGGACCGACAGGGCGATCTTGTAAAACACCGTGACCATCAGGCAGCCGATTGCCCAGATGGCGAGCGTAATGCCCAGCTCCGGCAGCGTGGGCGCATACTCGGTCACAGCGCCGACCGGCGAGGGGATGAAGCCGCACACCACCAGGCAGACGCCTTTGTCGATCCACAACGACAGAAACGTCACCACGCAGGCCGCGGCCAGGACTTTCTCGTTCCGCCGCAGTCGGGGAACGATCAGCAGCAGCAGCGAGGCGGCCGCCAGCAACACCGAAGCCCATTCCCACCCGACCAGCGCCCGGTGGCCTTCCAGCCCCACGAACATGTAACGGAAATGCTCGGTATGCTCGGGAATCTGGCTGTAAAACGCGGTGAACAATTCCATCAGCAGGAAGAACACGTTGAGGATCATCGCGTAGGTCACGATGACGGCCAGCTTCCGGACGGCCTCGGGACCGGGATCAAAGGCTTTCATTCGCCGCATGATCATGCACAGCAGGATCAGCAGCGCGGGGCCCGCGGCAAAGGCCGAAGCCAGGAAGCGCGGCGCCAGAATGGCCGTCAGCCAAAACGAGCGGCCCGGCAAACCGCTGTACAGAAACGCGGTGACGGTGTGGATGCTGATGGCCCAGGGGATCGACAGCAGGATCACCGGCTTGATCCAGGCGGGCGGCGGGACGCTCTTGTGCTCGGCGCTCAAGGTGACCAGCGCGATCACGGCGTTCAACAGCAGGTAGCCGCCCAGCGAGACGAAGTCCCAGAACATGATCGAATTCGGCGTGGGATACAGCATGATGTTCAGAGCACGCGCCGGCTGGCCCATGTCCACGAAAACGAACAGCATGCACATGGTGACCGCCGAGATGGCCAGGAACTCGCCCAGGATGGTGATCCGGCCGAAGGCCTTGTAGTCGTGCAGGTAATAGGGCAGCACCACCATCACCGCCGAGGCCGCCACGCCCACCAAAAAGGTGAACTGGGCGATGTACAGGCCCCAGGTGACATCGCGGCTCATCCCGGTGATTCCCAGCCCGTAGCTGAGCTGCTGGAGATAGAGCAAAAAGCCGAGGCCGATGACGGCCAGCAGGCACAGCACCCACGCCCAGTAGCGCCGGCTGCCCACCACCGCTTGTTCGAACATGAACATGAAAACCTCTGTCGGCTGACGGCTATCGGCTGTCGACTATCGGCTGTCAGCGGTCGGCCGACAGTCGTAAGCCGCAAGCCGTCAGCCGATGATGTAATACACCTCCGGGTTCGTTCCCAGTCCCGGCTTGCGCCGGAGGGTGAACCGCGAGCGCACCAGCCGCGACACGTCGGAATCAGGGTCGGCCAGATTGCCAAACACCAGCGCCTTCTGTTCTTTGCAGGCCTGGACGCAGGCGGGCGCCTGGCCGCGCGCCAGCCGCTCGGCGCAAAATGTGCATTTCTCCACCACGCCCTTGGTGCGCGTGGGAAATTCGATGTCGATGCGGCGCAGGTGCGGCCGCGGGTCCACCCAGTTGAAGCTGCGCGAGCCGTAGGGGCAGGCGGCCATGCAGTAGCGGCAGCCGATGCAGCGGTGCCAGTCCATCATCACCAGGCCGTCCTCGCGCTTCCACGTGGCCTTGGTGGGACACACGCGGACGCACGGCGGGTTGTCACAGTGGTTGCACAGCACCGGGAAGGGCTTGCCCTTGTAGGCCTCTTCGGTGTAGGCGGTTTCCTGCGCCGGGAAGGCCTGCTTGAACGGCTCTTTCCACACCCACTTGATCTCGTGCGCGCGGTCCTTGATCTCCGGGACGTTGTGGACCTTGTGGCAGGCGGCGATGCAATCGATGCACCCCGCTTTCTTCAGGCACTTCTGGGTGTCGATGACCATGGCCCAGCGCACGGGCGGGGAGGCGGCTGGCCCGGAAGCGGCAAACACGCTTCGCAGTTTCCGGGCCGCCAGCACTGCCGCCGATATTCCGGTTACGCCAAGAAATCCTTTTCTCGTCATGCGCGTGCGTTTCGCCGAGCGTTTCTTCACCACCAAGTCACCAAGTCACCAAGCTTGGTGTCTTTGTGTCTTGGTGGTTCAATTCCTGGGCCGGTCGTTATGGCAATTCCAGCACTTCGGGGTCACTCCCGCGTAGTCGTGGCAACGCCCGCAGAAATCGGCCTGGCCGGCGCGCGCCTGGACCCCGTGGCAGTCCAGGCAGGTGTTGGTCAGGCTGACGTTGTAAGTCTTTCCGTTGTACGCGGTGAAAGTGCGGACGTTGTTCCGCACGGCGCCCTCGCGCCAGTCGATCAGCAACTGCATGTGCGAGGTCTTCATGAAGGCCACCGGCGCCACGCACTCCTTTTGGCCCGCCGGGAGCTTGAGCTGCGGCGGCCGCGACGAGGTCCCCGCCGCGGCGTTGTACCAGACGGGAAAGGTGACCAGCGCCAGGAACACGATCAGCCCGCCGAGAATCAACGGTCGATCACGCATTCGCGGCCCCCTCCTTTTGCCTCATTGGGTCGCCGCGCAGGTCGGTGTCCCGTTCCTTCTCGCCCTCCAGCACCAGGGCGTTGCCGAGCAGTTCATGGACCCCGGCCACCTCCACGCCCCCCACCCAGTACTCCATCAGCGCGGGCAGCGTCGCCTTGTCGATGGCGCAGATGCAGGTCAGCAGGTTGACCCCGTGCTGCTCCTTCACGTACTTGACGGCGTTGGCCCGGGGCAGACCGCCGCGCATCCGCATCTCGAAGTTCTCGTCGGTTCCCAGCCCGGAGCCGCTGCCGCAGCAAAAGGTCTGCTCGCGGATGGTGTTCTCCGGCATCTCATAAAACCGGTTGCAGACGCTGCGGAGGATGTAGCGCGGCTCTTCCAGCAACCCCATGGCCCGCGAGGTATTGCAGGAGTCGTGGAAGGTCACCACGCGGTGGTCGTTGCGCGAGGGGTCCAGCTTCAGCTTGCCGTTGCGGATCAGGTCGGCGGTGAATTCGCAGATATGAACGATCTTGCTGGCGGCGGCGTGCTCGAAGCGCGTCCCGGTGGCCGGCGAAACCGGCATCTCCAGAAAATCGGCCGGGCCGTTCATGGTGTCCATGTACTGGTGCAGCACGCGCCACATGTGCCCGCATTCGCCGCCCAAAATCCACTTCACGCCCAGCCGCCTGGCCTCGGCGTAGACCTTGGCGTTCAGCCGCTTGATCATTTCGTGGGAGGAGAACAGGCCGAAGTTGCCGCCCTCGGAGGCGAAGGCGCTCAGCGTGTAATCGAGGCCGGTCTTGTGCAGCAGCAGCAGGTAGCCCAGCAGCGTGAAGTAGTGCGGCGTGGCGAAATAGTCGGCCGAGGGCACCACGAACAGCACCTCGGCGCCTTTGCGGTTGATGGGCGCCTGGACGCGGATCCCGGTGATTTCCTCCAGCTCATCGACCGCGAAATCGATGCTGTCCTTGAAGCCGTGCGGCTGGACGCCGAGGTGATTGCCGGTGCGGAAGCAGTTGGCGGCCGGCTCCAGCACCCAGTTGATGTTGCAGCCCACCAGGTTCAGCAGCTCGCGGCCCATCATCGTAATCTCGGCCGTGTCGATGCCGTAAGGGCAGTAGACCGAGCAGCGCCGGCACTCGGTGCACTGGTAGAAATAATAGAACCACTCCTTCAGGACGTCCTCGGTCAGTTCCCTGCCCCCCGCCAGCGCGGGGAAGGCGCGCCCCGCGGCGGTGAAGTAGCGCCGGTAAACCGAGCGGAGCAGCTCGGCGCGCAGCACCGGCATGTTCTTCGGATCGCCCGAGCCGAGGTAGAAGTGGCACTTGTCGGCGCAGGCCCCGCAGCGCACGCAAATGTCCATGAACAGCCGGAAGGAGCGGTATTTCTCCAGCCGGTCTTTCAGGCCCTCCAGGATGATCCGCTTCCAGTCCGCCGGCAGTTTCCAGTCGGCGTCGAACGGCTGCCATTCGCGGGGGTTGGGCAGGCCCAGATA
>JAPKYU010000373.1 GCA_026394175.1 Acidobacteriota bacterium
CGGGCCGTCGTGCGAGGCGCGCGCCCGCATGCCGCCGGGATTGGAGCCGAAGTCGGGCTCGGTCAGTCCGAAGCATCCGATGGCCTGCCCGCTTTGCAGCCGCGGCAGCCATTTCTGCTTCTGCTCCTCTGAGCCGAAGGCGGCGATGGGGTACATGACCAGCGAGCCTTGCACGCTGGCGAAGCTGCGCAGGCCGCTGTCGCCGCGCTCCAGTTCCTGCATGATCAGCCCGTACTCCACGTTCGACATCTCCGCGCAGCCGTACCCGCGCAGGTTGGCGCCCAGAAAGCCCAGTTCCCCGATCTTCGCCACGAGCTGCACCGGGAACCGGCCCTCGCGGTTGTGCTCGTCGATGATCGGCACCACTTCCTTTTCCACGAATTCGCGGGCGGTTTGCCGCACCAGCCGTTCCTGCTCGCTGAACAGCGAATCGATCTCCATGAAATCCACGCCACGAAACGGATAGGCCATCGCTCGCTCCTGGAGTGCCTGAACCTCCAGTATATCCGCTGAAGGCCGGCGGGGAGGGCCGGACTGAAGCCGGCCCCGACAGCGCCGAGCTTCCCCGCAACGCGCTCAGGCGGACGCTGGCGCAGGCCCGCGGCTTCATGCCCGGCCCCGAAAATTCAGGAAACTTTCAGGGTTATCCCTGAACATTGATGGGCAAAACAAGAAAAACGTGTGTTATACATTTTGGGCCGCCGGCCGAGTTTACGTTTAGACTTTCGCATGCGTCATAGTTCTTTCTTCTCGATCGCATTCACCGTCTTTCTGCCGGTCACGGCCGCGATCCCGCGCGTGGCGGGCCAGCAGCGCGACCCGCGCTGGAAAGCAAGAAGTAGAAGCAATCGGAAGGGGCGGCTTGCTGGTGAGCCGTCAGAACCCGTTTATGAAACTCAAACTCTTGTTTACGGTCTTATGTCTGGCTGTTTCTTCGTATGGTGCCGAGCGAGTCGTCGGCGGCCCTTACGTAGTGAATCCCGCGCCGAGAGCCGCGACCATCGGCTGGGTGGTCGAGACCTCCGACGTAAAGGTCGGCGCCGAAGCGGGGAAGATGGACCGAACCGTATCGGTCCTGCGCGGCGACAAGGTTTCGCTGACGGGCCTGAAGCCCGGCACCACCGTGTACTACCAGGCGTTCGCGGGCGAGGAAGGGAAGGGGCGCTTCAAGACGCCGCCCGCCGGACGCGCCTCTTTCAAGTTCGTGGTCTTCGGCGACACGCGGTCCAGGCACGAGTTGCACCGCAAGGTGATTGAAGCGATCAGCAACCTGGATCCGGATTTCGTGGTCCACACCGGGGACTTGGTGAACGATGGGTACGATACCTCGCTGTGGCCGACGTTCTTCGACATCGAGCGGGAATTGCTGCGCAAGACGGTGTTCTTTCCCGTGCTCGGCAATCACGAGCGGGACAATGCCCGGTTCTACGAGTTTTTCGACGTCAAATTGCCGTACTACTCGTTCAATTGGGGCGCCGCGCATTTCGCCATGCTGGACAGCGACGTGCCGAACGTCGCCTCGGGGAGCGGCGCGCGCGAGCGCTTCTGGACCGAGCAAACGCGCTGGCTGGAAGACGACCTGGCGCGCAACCAGAAGGCCGATTTCCGCTTCGTGGTCATGCACCACCCTGCTTACACCGTCAACATCACGAAGGGCGCCCACGTGAGCCAGGAAACACCAGTGCTGGTGCTGCTGTTCGAGAAGTACAAGGTGGCGGCGGTCTTCGCCGGGCACGATCACAACTACCAGCACCACCTGAAGAACGGCGTACATTACATCGTAACCGGGGGCGGCGGCGCTCCGCTGGCGCCGGCCGAAGCGCCTTTGCCCGGCAACATCACGCTGAGGGTGGAGAGCGTCGAGCACTACGTGCCCATCGAGGTGGAGGGCAATCGCGCGCACATTCGAGCCATCGCTCTGGACGGGCACGTGATCGAGACCATTGAGTTGACCGCGCCGGGCGGGAACTGACAATTCCTCGTCCTGCATTACGTGTGCACGATGCGCACCGGCGGGCCTCACCGCGGCGCCGCCGGCGCGAGATCCCGCAGCACCTCTTCGTAGGCCGGCGAATTGATGTAATCATCAACGGCGTAGACGTGTGCCCGCGGGGCGATCTGCGCCACGCGCGCCGCCAGGCTGCGCTGGCACACCACCATCTCGGCGCCGGCCGGCATCTCGCTCAGCGCCGCGTGGCGAACGGGGACATCTACCCGCGCCGCCTCCAGCTTGCGCCGCAACACCGCCGCGCCAATGACCGAGGAGCCGGCGCCCGCCTCGCAGACAAACAGAATGGTGGCCGGCCGCGCGGCGGGCGACGGTGCCGCCGCGGCGGCGGGCTCGGTCGTGAACCGGAACTGCTCCGCGCCGGCCTCCGGCGCGGGGGAACGCGCCACGATTGGCGCGGCCACCGCAAAGGTCACCACCGCTCCGGTGGCGATGCCGCAGAGCACGGGCAGCAGGCCGCCCTTGGGCGCCAGGGCGATGGCGGTAAAGATGCTGCCCGGCGAGTAGGTGGCCACCAGCCCGGCGTGCATGGCCACGAACACCGCAGCCGCCGCGAAACCGCCGGCGATCATCGCCAACAGCGTCAGCGGGTTCATCAGCACGAAGGGGAAATACAGCTCGTGAATGCCGCCGAAGAAATGGATGATCAGCGCCCCCGGAGCTGAATTTTTGGTCGTCCCCTTCCCGAACAGCCAGTAGGCGCACAACAGCCCCACGCCCTGTCCGGGGTTCGGTTCGAGCAAAAAGAAAACCGACTTGCCAAGCTGCTTGGCCTCGGCCACGCCCAGCGGGGCCAGCACGCCGTGGTTGATGGCGTTGTTGATGAACAGCACCTTGCCGCTCTCGATGAACACGGCGATGAAGGGCAGGTAGCCGGCGGTGGTAATCTTCCGCGCTCCGGCGGCCAGCGCGGCGGTCAGCCCGCCCACGAACGGTCCGGCCAGGGTGAACCCCAGCAGGGCCAGCCCCATGCCCAGAATGCCGGCGGAAAAATTGTTGGCCAGCATCTCGAAGCCCACCGGGACGCGGCTGACGCAGCGCCGGTCAATCTGCTTCATCAGCCAGCCGGCCAGCGGTCCCATGACCATGGCCCCGATGAACATCGGAACGCGGGTGGCGGCCACCATGCCCATAGTGGCCACCGCAGCCACCAGGCCGCCTCGCGGGCCGTGCACCAACCGCCCGCCGGTGTAGCCGATCATCAGCGGGAGCAGATTCAGGATCATGGGTTCCACAAGCCGGGCCAGGTGCTTGTTGGGAAGCCAGCCCGAGGGCATAAACAACGCCGTAATGAGGCCCCAGGCGATGAAGGCGCCGATGTTGGGCACCACCATGCCGGCCATGAACCCGCCCACCTTCTGCAATCGCGCCTGGATCATAAATTCACGGCTGCCCAGCGTGAGGTCTTCGGGAAGCTCCGTTCGGCGCCCATTGTGCACCGCTTCTGGAACGGGCGTCAACCGAACTTCTGGTATTCTGACTGGTTGGAAAAATGCGATGCGGCCCCGTTGTGGCGCCGTGTCCGAACTGCCGTATCACATTGTGGGGCATGCGCCGGCGGGCTCGGCGCCAGGAGGACGAGCAATGACAATGAGACGGCGGGATTTTCTGCGTCTGTCGGGGATGTCGGCGGCGGCGTTTGCGCTGGGTGCCGCGGAGAAACCGCAACCTGCCCGCCGGAATATTCTCTTCATCATGGCTGACCAGTTCCGCTTTGAGTGGATCGGCGCGCGGGGCGCCCGGTTCCTCAGAACTCCAAACCTCGACGCGCTGGCCGCCAACGGCGTCCTGTTCACGCGGGCGGTTTCCAATAGCCCGGTGTGCGCTTCCAGCCGGGTGTCGCTGGCCGCCGGCGTTTACGGGAACCGCCTGGGCGCCTACGCGAACGGTTCCGCCTTTTACCCGGCCCAGGCAAACGGATTCCCGGAGCTGTTGCCCAGTTTCTACAATGTGCTGGCCGCCAACGGCTACCGTACGGGCATTGCCGGCAAGTGCGACCTGAGCAAAGGAAGGCCGCCGAAACTCGCACCCGGCCAGCAGGCCAGCGTCATGACGAGCGACTCGCGGAGCGGATTCCCGCTGACCCGCGAATTGGGTTTTACCGATTCCTGGGTGATCCCCAAGTGGAGCGGAGAGTACCTGCAACAGCTCTTCGGGCGCAAGGATCTTCGGGAAATCTACCGCGAGGACGAAAAGAAACGGGCCCTTTCGAATCCTTCGCCGGCGCTCCCGCCCTGCGCGCTGCCGGATGAGTTCTATTACGAGCACGTGCTCGGCCGGAAGGCCGTCGAGGTCCTGGACACGTTTCACAAGGAGGACCCCACGCGTCCGTGGTTCTTCCATGTCAATTTCCACTCGCCGCATCCGCCGCACGACGCGCCGCGGCAGTACCTGGATATGTACGAAGGGGTCGAGTTTCCGCCGCCCGCCGTCGCGCAGGAACCGAACCGAAACAGAACGGCAAGAAAGAATATCACCTCGGCGATCCTCCACAGGATTCAGCAGCACTATGCGGCCATGATTACGCTGGACGACGAGTGGATAGGGAAACTGATCGCGACCCTGAAGAAGAATGGGCAGTACGAAAACACCGTCATCCTCTTCTCCTCGGATCATGGCGAGATGCTGGGCGATTTCGGGCTATTTGCCAAGAATCAGATGTACGAAGGTTCGCTCCGCGTGCCCCTGATTATTTCGGGGCCTGGCGTGACGGCGCGCGGCCAGAGCCGCGCGCTCGCGGAGCTTGTGGATCTCTATCCTACGATTCTGGATCTGGCCGGGCTGGGACACGGCCGCGCGAAATTGGACGGCAAGTCTCTGGCGCCCCTACTGGCCGGCAAGTCGCGCGAACACAAGGAGTATCAATACTCGGAGTGGGGCCCGCTGACCCAGCCGCCGTACGCGCAGCGCCGGATGGTCTTCGACGGCCGCTACAAACTGATCGACGCGCATGCCTCCCTGGAACTATATGACCTGGACGCCGATCCACACGAGACCCGAAACCTGGCAGACAAAAATGGAGACACAGTCACAAGGCTGAAAGCAGTGATGAATAGCTACAGCCAGGGTGCTTTGCCCCCGCAGGCCTTCGGCTCGGACCCGGAAGCCGCCGATTGATAGGCAAGGGAATCGCCCGGCCGTTTGGGAAACAATTGGGAGGCGGACCGGGACACTCCGGCGCGTGGGCGAGGGGATAACGGCATGGAGTTTATATTTGCCGTCATGGTCGCGATGCTTTCGCCGGCGTTGGCGCTGGCAGCCGTGCTGGGCCCGCCCTCTTGGACCGACACGCCAACCGTGCCCGGAAACACTCAGATGACGCTGAACTGGCGCCCGGGGGTCGGCGCTCTTACAAGTTGCCGCGCGCGTTATCGCACGTCCAATTCCTCCGAGCCTTGGGCGTCGATCTCGAATCTGCCCGCAAGCCTAAGCACTTATACCGTAGTGGGACTCGCGAACCTCAAGTCCTACGAGTTCCAGGTTGGTTTCGCCGACGCCGCCGGCAATGTCGCCTGGAGCACGAAAGTGCATGGGCGCCCGCGCGGAAACTCCCACCCTTCGGGCTTGCATGGCGGCGGACAGGTGAATGCGATCGTCAGGGCGGCCGGCGGAACCATGGTGGCCGGCGGGGACGTTTCCGGCTTCCAGCGGTCCATCGATGGAGGCGAGACGTGGTTTCAGTCCTCGCGCGGCGTCCTCCAGGGCTCCGGCAGCCGTGCCGTCGCCTCTCTCGTTTATGATCCCGCTTCCGACACGATTTATGGCGTCAGTGGCGGAAGGAGCAACGGCAATTTTTGGAAATCGACGGACAACGGCAGCACGTGGGTGCTCCTTTCCTCGGGAGCGCAGATGGCCGTGGAGGCGAACAGTACGAATTACCCGCGCCGCGTCGGCCACCTGATCGCCGCCGATCCCGCCAAGCCGGGCACCATTTACCTCGGCACGTTGACCGGTATCAAAAAGTCGAGCGACGGCGGCGCGACGTGGACCGCGCTGGCACTCACCGGCGAAGTGGTTCGCTCGCTCATCGTCGACGACGGAGTTCTCTACGCCGCTATAGAGCGAAGAGGTGTGTATCGCTGCACCGCCACCGGCTTGGCCACGCTGCTAAACGGGAACGGCGCTCCCGCCGACCCCGAGGAAATCGTCGCGCTCGGCGGAAATCTGTATGTTGCCGCCAATGCCGCCGGAATTGTCCGGCTCGAGAATGCGTCTGCCGCCCCGGCCGGCACGGCGTGGGCGGATCTGGCCATCGGAAGCACCACGGCTCGGTGGTGTGCGATCGATGGCTACCTCAGCGGCGGCGACCACGTGCTCGTCGTGGGCAATGCGAACCCCGAGCAGATCGGAACCAGCGGGCGTTATACCACTGTGATGAAGTGCGCTAACGCGCAGGCTCCATCGGGATTCAAGTGGACCGATATCAGCAGCGCTGGGACGACCACGGTCAAGACCACCCTGGCGGCAGGCAACGGCGAGACCTACTGGCGGGTGGACCCGGCCAAGGGCGAAGGCGCGGCGCCGGCCTGGGCCGCGACTAAGCGGCTGGACGGGCCGGTGTTCGCGATCGATCAGATCCTCATCGATCGCGGCAATCCCGACAAAATTCATGCCGTCGGGCAGATGGGTATCTGGCGCACGCTCGACGGGGGCGCCACGTGGGAGCCGGCGGTTATCGGACTCGGAGCCGCGGTTCACAACGCCGTGGCAGTCGATCCGCGCCATCCCGGCTGGGTGTATGTGGGCGACACCGACAACGGACTCTGGGTCTCGCACGACCACGCCGAGTCGGTGGCGTATTGCACGCGGCCACCTTCGGGAACGAAGCCGACGGTTCTCGACATCGATGTGGATGCGGCCACGGGTCTCGTTTACACAGCCGTCGGAGACGATATCTGGTCCTATGATCCTGTCCGCCGCTCGTGGTCACAAGTCAAGGGAGCCGACGGAAAGACCCTGAAAGAGGCAACCGGCGGAAAGACACCGCATGGAGTTGAAGTCGGGCAGGTCTCCGGCTCCGTCGTGATCCTGGCGGCAGTCGAGCAGAGCGGGCTGTGGCGCCTGGCGAAGGGCGGCACATGGATGAGGTCGCCGAGCGGACCAAGTCTCACCTCGCTCCCCAGGAAGGGGACGCCATTGGAGTGGCCCGCCGGCACCTCGCTCGTTTATTTCTACGATGGAAACAGCGGCATCTGGCGTTCGCAGGATGCCGGGCAATCCTGGACGCGGATCTGGAACAAGCATTTCAGCGCAGGCGGCACCGGAAGCCTCGCCGTCACGGCGGACACCAGCCGCCTGTTCGTATCGTCGAGAGATGGCCTCTTCCGGCTCGACCGCGCGGATACCGGCAACCCGGTCGGCAGCCCTGGGGGGATCGTTGTCAACCATCTCGGCGTGCCCGATCCCGGCCCGTTGGCGGCTGCGGGCGACACGCTCTGGGTGAGCGGCCTGGCGTCACCCTCGGGAACCGCCAACGTGGTCTTATGGAAATCGACAAACGGCTCGACCTTCACCGCCTTCAAAGACGATTATTACCAGGGAGCGGCGGGACTCGCGCTCGGCCTGGCCATCGAGCCGGGCTATCAGTACACGGCGGCCAATTCCATGGGCCTGGTCGTCTCACACCATTAGATGCGCCCTTCCCCTTCACCGCCCTGATTCTCGCCCGCCTCGCCCGCTGCGCATCAGCGATCCGCTTGCGGGCTTCCGCCGGCATGTGGCGGACGCCGCCCGGCCGGCCAAGCGCCTTGCCGCCCAGTTCGCTCAGCGCCTCGATGGCGCGGTCGAGCTGGTCGATGGTCGCCTGAGCAGCGGCGCGGTGGCCCCGGAGCCTGCGAATAAGTCCATTCAAAGCGCCTTAGCAGTTTCGATCTGATGCTCGTACGGGTCGCTGCCGTGGATCGAACGGAAGAACTGTTCACTAAAAGGGGGTTTCTCTTTCTGAGAGATTCCTACGGGAGATCGCGGTGGACTTCTAGGATACTGAATATATCGTCTCTATCATCCGTGTTGACCAGTGCGATGTCACTTCCTCTTGTACCCCCGTGACGCATTACGGCATCGGTCAGTGTGACAGTTTTGTCATGCCACTTCTTAGTTCCCGCTCCGGTGACGGAAAAGGCTGTTTTCATTACTGGGTCACCGGCGTCGTAAAGCAGTTTCCAGGTTGAGCCTTCCCGGCCGTCGTACCATACCAAATGAATCGTGACTACCTTGGCCTTGTCGTCTTTGAAGAACCGGTCGTGAAGCTTGAAATACATCGCATCCTTACCGGAAGCGTGCTCAAACCCGCGGGCGAAGCGAGCGTAGATGGGGGATGACTTGGTGATGGGTCCTCCGACGCGCCACAGGGGAACCGAGGTTTTATCGGCGTCGATCTGGTAGAGAAACCGGGAGTAGTTGTCCGGCCATATCTGCCACCCCACGTCGTTGAACCCTTCTTGACTGCGTCGTTGTTCAACCTGTCCCATGAGTAGAGCGTCCTTGTCGTCTACCTTGGCTCCATACCGTGCATACTCTTCCGTGATCTTCAGCATTCTGGACACATTTTGGGGAGAGGCCTTGCCGAACTTGTCCTCGGGATAGGCCTTTGTATCTGCGGCGTCCAATCCTTTGTGCAAGGCACAGAATGCATCGGTGGCGGTTTCCGGATGGATCTGTCCGGCATACTTATTGAAGAAGTAGAAGGAAGAATCGAACCCTTCTTCCTTGGAAGCTTCGAGGGCGCTCTTCGTTATGTCCCAAACGCTTTGTCCGCCATTGAGGGCATTCACCGCCCCCCAGTAGAAGCTCAGCGGAACGTTGAGTTGATACCATGGCTTCCTCCAGGTTTGGTCCATCTCGGAGCGGCGGAACAGGGTGAGTCCCTTTGGATCGATGAGGAACTTGGTCCATTGCTCGTACAATGCTCGTTCGCCCTTCAGATGGTGCCCGCGAGAGAGGGCTCCGTTCTTGATGCCGAAGCCTTGCTTGACGTGGGTTGTCAGCCAACCCCACTCCTCGGTGTAACGCTCGTCTCCATCTGCGTCGCCTCCGACAGAGTTGAAGAGCAGGTCTATTGGCCTGCCGGGACCTTGCTGGAAGGTCTTTACAAATAGGGCGAATGCCTCCAATCGGAATGTCCGCCATGCGGGGGACGTCTTGGGCAATTCGTAGCGCGGATCGTTGGCCGCCCCCTTGTAGGCAGCCTCGTCGCCCGTGCATCCTGTTTTGAGCTGGATGAAAGCGATTCGATCCTGTTTGTCCCTTGGGTAACTGCGAACATGCCGGCCGAATTCCGTGATCAGGCGAGTGAAGTGAAATTTGTAGGCGGGTGCGAGGTAGTAGGGGTAATATTCCCATTTGCCCTGGTGGCGGGTATCGTCCGTGAATACCTTGGGGACTCCCTTTTCGTATATCCACTCCGGCGCTTCGGGGCCAACGCCCAAAGAAAGGTACAGGAATGACTTGTTTCGGAAGGCTTTTTCAACCGCTTGATCCAAATCGCTCCAATCGAAAAGACCCGGCTGTCTTTCCGCGTCAGCCCAGGGCGCATTGAACGATAGGCCCTTCAGGAACGGATAGTCTTTGGGGTCGAAGGAAGACCCCCGATCCCATACGCCGAACGCTGTTAAAGGGACTTCGGCCTTGATGTTTGTGGCCGAGTATGTGCATACCAGGGCAAGAGCGGTGAAGAGAGGCAGAATGTGTCTCATTGACTCTGTTCTTGCAGTTAGAAATCGAAGCGCACGGCGAACTGGGTCTGGCGCATGGGCTTGCTTATGTCGCTGATCGTCGCTGCCGTGTTCACGTTAGAAACGTTGATGTCCGGGTTCGCCCAGTTGGGGTGATTCAGCGCATTGAACAACTCGACGCGGAACGTCAGCACGCGCTTCTCGCCGCCCATTCTGAACCTCTTGTAGATGCCCGCATCCATGATGTTCAGGCCCGGCCCGACGATTACGTTCCGGCCGGAATTGCCCAGGCGCGGAAGGCCGGTTGCCGCATCGAGGACCGGCGGCGGCGCAAAGGCCGCCGTGTTGAACCAGCGGGCAGGCGTTCGCTGATCGCGCGGCAGGTTGGGGCTTATCCCCACGGCGTCCGGGCGGTCGGCGCTGATAATCACACTCGAGTCGGGATTGTATTGCGGCGTCATGTAACGGCCGGTGGTGTAATGGTAGATGGCATTCACGCTCCATCCTCCCGCCACCGCGTTGGCCCATGACGGCAAGTTCCTGCCCAAGGCCTTGTTCCGGCCTACCGGCAGCTCATACGAACTGTTCACGTGGATCGAGTGGCGGCGCACGTAGTCGCTGTTGGCGCGGTCGCGTCCCGGGTCGTGCACATCCAGCGCCGTGGCCCTGGGGTTGCCATCGGTGTTGTCGAGGCCCTTGGCCCACGTCCAGTTGGCCTGGAACATCAGCCCGTGTGCCACTCGCCGCCGGGCTTCCATCAGCATCGAATGGTAGGTCGAGTCGCCGCTGGTCTGGATGAACTTGATCGGCGACGTCGTAAAGTTGCCGGCAAACGGATTCACGGTCGTTTTCAAGACCGCGTCGTAGTAGGGCTGATTCTGATTGAAGCCCCGGAACAGGTGCGTTCCCTTGTTGCCGACGTACCCCAGGCTAAACACGGTCTTGCCGCCGAAAACGCGCTCCATGGTGAGGTTCCACTGCTGGTTGTTGGGCAGCATGAAATCTTGATCCATTCCCTGCGCGTTGATGGTGGTGCTGCCCTTGGCCGCCAGCGGTTGGCTGAACGTGACGTTGGGCACCCCGTTGGTGATGGCCTGCTGATAGGCGAGAAGGCCCGCGAAGGGCACGTTCACCATCACCGTCTGAAGCATATAGTTCAGCGGAAGGCTCGAATAGAAAGTGCCGTAACCGGCGCGAATCGAGTACCTGCCCGTCCCGGACGGGTCCCAGGTGAGGCCCACGCGCGGCCCCCAATTGTTCTTCCCGGTCACCAGAAGCCTGCGTGGGTCATAGCCCACGTCGCTGCCGCAGACCACGGGGAAGGGCAGCTTACCGTCTTTGTCGGCCAGGGCGGCTATAAGCTGCGGCTGAAACTGCCTGGCGGGAAGCTGGCCGCCGGAGCAGGCCACCACCATGCCCCCGCCCGGTATGGAGGGGGTGAATATCGACCAGCGGTTGTCTTTCTCAAATGGCCAGGGGCGCAGTTCATACCGGACGCCGGCGGTGACGGTCAAGCGGGACAGCACCTTCCAGTCGTCCTGAATAAAGCCCGCGACTTCGGCCTGTATCAGATGGGCTTTCCCCACCGGCGGCACGAAGCGTGTGGTCCTCTGCAGGCCCATCATGAAATCGGCAAAGGTATACCCGGAGGAAACGGCGCCAGTCCCGCCGTTCATGACGATGCTGGAGCCGGCAGGGGACTGGTGCAGGGCATTGACGTAGTGGCGGATGCCCTGAAACCCGGCTTTCACATAATGGCGCCCGCGAGAAAAGGCGACGGTATCGGTGAGCTGAAAGATGTTCTCGGTATAGATTCTCGCCGTGTTATTGCCGCCGCTCGTATAGCTCAGCCCGGTCAAAGCGTCCGTCCCGTTAAACAGGATTTGGGCAATGGGCGGAAAAGCGGAATTGGGCGGCGCGAAGGCATTCCAACCGATCGTCTCGTCGGTCGGCATCCCGGGCGCGATTCTGTAGAGCGGCAGGCTGGAGTAGTTCTGCGCCCCAAAGATCAACTGGTTGACCACCCTGGCTCCCAGCGGCGCGCTCCAGGTGAGGTTGCCGTTGCGGCCATAGGTGGGAATGATCATGCCTGTTCCCGGGTTCCCGATAAGGTTGGGATTGTAGCTTTCACCGTTGGTATACGAGATACGAAACGACAACGACTCACTGCGCGGCAGCGCCTGGTCGATGCGGGTCGTAAACTGCGACCTGTTGTTGTATTCGCTGGGGAACGTCGTCAGGTTGTTGGCATAGCCCGGCGAAGTGGGATCGGGGAAATAGGGGTGCAGCGCAACGGCAACCGGGCTGATCCGGGCGCCGCCAAGATACTGGTCGAGCCGGTTCCCAGGGATGTTTGGCCGCCCGGTTATCAGGGGGTCCCTCAACTGGATGCCGCGTGCCAGGATCGCCGAAAAGTCCCCCTTCCAGAATGCCGGCAGCGGCACGGTGGAAACCTGCACGGCGTTGTCTTCCTGCCTGCTGCCCTCGTAGTTGAAAAAAAAGAAGGTGCGGTTGCGCCCATTGAAGCGAGGCAGCAGCACGGGGCCGCCGAAGGTGCCGCCGTATTGGTTCCGGGTGTAGGGTTGAACTGCGCTTCCTGTGTCGAACGGGCTTTTTGCCAACCACGTATTGCCGCGGTAGAACTCGAACAGGCTCCCGTGGAAGGCGTTGCTTCCACTCCGCGTGACCATGGTCACCGTAGTCGCCGCCTGGCCGTATTCAGCGGGCGCCACGCCGGAAATCAGCTTGAATTGCGCGATGGCATCGACCGACAGCGGCACCGCCGCATTGGCGTTGAAGCGATTGTCGTTGGTAACGCCGTCAACCAGAAACTCGTTCGAATACGACCGGTTCCCGTTTACGGCGAACGGGCCGGCATCTTTGCCGCTCTGGACGTTGCTGTCGACGGCACCGGCGGCCAGCAGTGCAAGTTGACTGAAATCGCGCCCGTTCAGCGGCAACACTTCAAGCTGATCGCGCGTCACCACGCTTTCCACCGACATGGTCTGGTTGATGACCGGCACGGCCTCGGCCGACACGGTGACGTCCTGCTGCACGCTGCCCACCTGGAGCGTGAAGTTGCGAACCAGCGTGTCGCTCACATCCAGCCGTAAGTTTTCGACGCGCGCGGCTCGAAACCCGGTAATCTCCGCGGTCATCGTGTAAACGCCCGGCGACAGCGGGTACAGCACATACAGGCCGTAATCGCTGGTGAGGTTCGAGCGCTGCTCGCGCGTTTCCTGGTTGGTGGCGGTCACGCGTGCGCCGGCCACAACGGCTCCCGAGGTGTCTTGCACCATGCCGTCGATGCGGGCCGCTGCGCTTTGCGCGAACAGCGCACGCCCGGCGATCAAAGCAAACAGCGCGACAAGCGCGACTCTCCCTTTCATGGTCCCCTCCTGGTCGCGGTAACGGCGTGGTTGGAAATTAGCGCGTTCCGGGGCTTCAGTCAACCCTGGGCTAGAGAAAAGCTAGTGGACGAAACCCCTTGCGCAAATCAAGGGCTAGCACTGCAGAGTAGTCACCCATGCCGCTTTGCGGCACCCAGAAGCCATGAAAAGGGCGAGCGCGCGTCTCGCGCGCCGGATGTAGCGCCGGCGTCTCGCCGGTACCATACGGCGACCGCAAGCCATTAGGGCTTACCGGCGGGACGCCGGCGCTACATGCTTGCGGCGGGACGCCGCCGCGGAAATTTTCAGGGCAGGGGGGCGCAACCAGTCGCGGAAAGCAATCTACTTCCCCAGCACCAGGATGGTGAACGTCCCCGGCTTGATGGTTTTTCCCTCGCGCTCCGCTACCGACAAGTACAACTGGTGCGTCTTGGGGTCCAGCGCGATGGTCTTTGCTCCGGGCTGGGTCTGGACCGTCTCAACGACGCTGTATGTGTCCGGGGAATCTTGGTGGATAACGGTGACGTTGCCTTCGCCGTTGGAATTGAAGATGAGGCCGCTGGAGCGATCGAACACAGTGCCGTCCACTCCGCCGCCGATGGGCAGGGTGGTGATCACCTTGCCGGTCTCGGCATCGACGACCGCCATCACTTTGCTGCGGCAGCCGACGAACAGCCGGCCGTTCTTCCGGTCCATCGCCATGCCAACGGCCGTCTTGCAGGGCGCCAGCGGCCAGTGGGCGGTGACCGTGAGCTTCCGCGAGTCGAACTTTACAACCTCGGCCTTCTCTTCCAGGTTTACGAAGACATTTCCCTTGCCGTCGGCGACGCCGGCTTCCGGCCCGCCGCCCAGCTCGACCGTTCCGGCCACCTCGCCGGTGGCGGCATCGATGGCCGTCGCACTCTCGCCGTCGCCATTGAACGTGAAAACGCGTTTTGTGGCCGGGTCATAAAGGACCGCGTCGGGCTTCTTGCCCGTCTTCACTTCACCCAGGACTTTCAGCGTCTTCACGTCGAACATGGTGGACGTGTTCGCCTGGCCATTGGTCGTGTAACCGCGATCCGATCCCGGCGGGATCACGATGCCGTGTACTCCCTTGGTGTCCGGGATTTTTCCCACGACTTCGCCGGTGTCCACGTTCAGAACGTTTACCTCGGTGCCGTGCGACACGTACAGCCGCCGCGCCTGCGGTTCGACGGTCAGGTAGTCCCAGCCGCCGTCGCCGGGGACGGGGAATTTCTTGATGATTTTGTAGCCACTTTCCGGTGCAGCGGCCGCCAGAAACGCGCCCAGTAACAGGGCGAGCGAAACACACAATCTCTTCATGAATGACCTCACGTTAAGTAGGGGCGACCCCCTGTGGTCGCCCCTTGGTTCGGTTATGTTATGCGAAGGGCGGCCACA
>JAPKYU010000328.1 GCA_026394175.1 Acidobacteriota bacterium
GGTCATTGATACCTTGGTGACATGCAGACCCTGTTGTTGCTGCTGCTGGGGATGAGCTTGTGGTCCGCGGGGCCCGCGCCGCAGGCCGCCGGGCAGGTTCCTGAGCGGGTGGCGTCGCAAAAAGAGCCGCTGTTGCCCGGCAAGCGGATGGTGCAGGCCGTTCAGTTCCCGTACGACCTGAAAGTGAGATTCACGTTGTTCCCTACCGGGCGCGCCAAGGACATGGGCGGCTCCGCTGAAGTGCGGCGCCGGAAGAAGGGCATGGAGGTGGAGGTGGTCGTGGACGAAGCGCCGCCGGCCAGCCAGATCAAGCCCGAGTACCGCGGCTACGTCGTCTGGGCCCTGACCCCGGCCGGCAAATTCGTGCCGCTGGGCTCGCTGGAACGCAAGGGCACGGTAAAGACCACGACCAAGCTTCCGGCCTTCGGCATCGTGGTGACCGCCGAGCGGGATTTGAAAGCCACCTCGCCAACCGACCCGGTCCTGGAGAGCGGGATGCCGGACGCCAAGTCGCGCTACTACCCGATCCAGCGCGTCTACTACACGCCCGCCGTGCAGCAGTGAGGCTCGGGCGATCACATGGGTCGCCCCCTGCGGCGGCGTTGTAGGGGCGGGTCTCGTGCCAGCGGTGCAAAGTGGTACAAGCTTATGCGCGCAATCGTACTGATCGCTTTGCTGCTGTCCGCGGTTGTGGCCCACGCCGCCCCGCCCCAACCGGGCTTTTTTCCCGTCTCGGTCTGGTACGCGGGCGGGAAGGCGCGGGCGCCCATGCTGGAGCCCGTCACGCCGCAGTCGGCGGCCGAATGGAAGGAAGACCTCTCCCGCATCAAGTCGCTGGGCTTCAACACCGTCCGCACCTGGGTGGAGTGGACCTCGGGCGAGCCGCGCGAAGGCCAATACCATTTCGAACAGCTCGACCTGATGCTTCGGCTGGCCCAGGAAATGGGCCTGCGGGTGTTCGTCCAGGTGTACGTGGATTCGGCGCCCGATTGGGTCGGTGAAAAATTCCCGGATGGAAAATTCGTGGCCCAGAACGGCGCCGCCATCCCCTCGCAGGCCGCGCCCGGCTACTGCTTCGATCATCCCGGGGTGCGCCAGGCGGTGCTGAAGTTCTTCCGCGAAGCCGCGCGGCACGCCGCCCGCAGCCCGGCATTCTACGGCTGGGACCTGTGGAGCGAGCCGCACATCATCAACTGGGCCGAGATCAACTACATCCCCAACGCCACCTTCTGCTACTGCCCGCACTCGCAGGCGCGCTTCCGCGAGTGGCTGCGCGGCAAGTACGGCTCCCTCGACGCGCTGAACAAGGCCTGGTACCGCCAATTCCACGACTGGAAGCAGGTGGAGCCGCCGCGCTTCGACACCATTCTCTCCTACACCGACTTCATGGACTGGCGCATCTTCATCACCGAGAAGCTGGCGGCCGACCTGGCCGCCCGCAGCCAGACGGTGAAGGAAATCCTGCCGGGGGCGGTCGCCACCAGCCACTCGGCGGCGCCCAGCGCCCTGGGCAGCCTGGCCGGCGGCGACGGCAACCCCGACGACTGGCTGATGCACAAATCCGTGGATTATTACGGCTGCAGCCTGTATCCCAAACACTCGCTGCCGCCCCACTGGTCCGTCACCCGGCTGACGGTGGCCATGGACCTGGAGCGCTCGGCGGGAGGCAACCGCGGCTTTTACGTGGGCGAGCTGCAGGGCGGGTTCGGGGTGCGCGGCGACGTCATTAGCGAGGAGATCACGCCGCTGGACCTGCTGAAGTACATGTGGGCGGCCGTATCGCGCGCCGCCCGCGGCATCAACATCTACGCCTTCTACCCCATGAACTCCGGCTATGAATCGGGCGGCTACGGATTGATC
>JAPKYU010000430.1 GCA_026394175.1 Acidobacteriota bacterium
GCGCGGGTCGCTGGCCGACACCACCAGGTTCGTCGGCAGCACCTTCAGCCAGTCGCCGCCGTTGATCGTAAACGGCTGGCCAGCAGCCGATACCTGCCCCGGATTGCTCGTGGCCAGATTCACGAGTTGCGAACTGGGCGACCCGCCGCCGGCCCGCACGCTGAAGATCAGCCCCGACGGACTCAGGCGCGTGCCTGTTTTCGATCCCGCCGGCAGTACGGTCAAGACGACGGTCACCAGCCGCGGCGAGTCGTTCGCCGCTGGAGCATCAACGCGGATGAAACCAAAGTACGTGCCCGCCCGCAGCCCCCTGGTGTTCGCGGCTGCTTCCGCCTGCGAGACAATGACCGAGCCGGCATCGCTCTGCCCGCTCGCCGGCGATACGCTTAGCCAACTTCCGCCATTCACCGTTTCGGCGCGCGCCGTCCAGTTCATTACCCCTTGCCCTGTGTTCACGATTCCAAACTTCTGCGGCGCCGCCGCCTCGCCTTCCACCGCCGTGAACCGGAGTGTGGTCTGGCTGAGCGATATTGCCTGCGTGACTTGCGAGATCAGCAGATCAACCGCCACGGTTTGCGGCTGCGTGCTGCTGGGGCTTTCGATGGTGATCAGCCCCGAATAGACGCCCGGCGACAGTCCTGCCGCCCTGGCGTTCACGGTAACCGCCGCCGGCGCCGTTGACGATGCTGCGCCAGACGTGGAAGAGATGCTGAGCCAGTTCCCACCGCTCAATGTCTGTGGCCTAGCCGTCCACTGGAGGCTGCCGCTGCCCGCGTTACCGATGCGCAGCGTCTTCGCCGGAGGGTTGCCCGCGGCTGGCGTTGCCTCAAACGTGAGCGAAGGGGTGTCCACCGTCGGCTTGGCATTCCCGGGAGCGAGCACCGTCAGCGCGACCGCGATGGTTTGAATGGGATTCGCGGCCAGCGGCGCAGTCACGGTCACGGTTGCGTTGTAGGTGCCCGGAGACAGGCTGCCGGCATTCACGCCAGTGGAAATCAGTCCTGGCGCGGTCCCGGCCGAAGGGGAGATGCTGAGCCATGGCGCCGATGCACTCGCAGCCCATCCAAGCCCACTCACGGCGCTCGTCACGGCGGCCAATTGCGGCGCCACTGCCGGCGTGCCCGCGGCAGCGGAGAAGCTGAGGCTCGCAGGCGCCACGGCAACCGCCGGCGGCAGGGCCAGAACTTTGCGGATGCGATCATTGCGCGCATCGGAGATATACAGGTTGCCGGCCGAGTCCACTGCCACGCCCCCATGTCCGTCCCCGGCACTGATGTACTTCCCGAATGAGGCGCTCGTGGCCGGTCCGCCGTCGCCGGAGAAACCGTATTGGCCGTTGCCGGCTACCGTGCTGATGATGCGGCTCGGGTTTACCTTGCGCACCCGGGCATCGTTTGTATCGGCAATGTACAGGTTGCCGGCCGCGTCCAACGCCACGCCAGCCGGCATGAGCGAGGCGCTGACGGCCTGCCTGCCGTCGCCCGCGGACGCCGTTCCCCCGTTGCCCGCCACCGTGGCGATCACACCGCTGGGGTTGACCATGCGAACCCGATAGTTAAGGGTGTCGGCGATGTACAGGTTGCCGGCTGCATCGACCGCCACGCCTCCGGGCGAGTGGAGCAAGGCGCTGGTGGCCGGCCCGCCGTCGCCGCCAAAGGTATACGGACCGTTCCAGGGGGCGCCGGCGACGGTGGTGATAATACCGCCGGCGCTCACCATGCGAATCCGCGCGCCATAGCTGTCCGCAATGTACAGGTTTCCAGTCGCATCCAGCGCGAGACCGGCCGGGCTGTAAAGCGAGGCGGCGGTGGCCGGCCCGCCGTCGCCGGAAGAGCCCTGCGTCCCTTTGCCGGCCACGGTGGTAATGGCGCCGCTGGAACTGACCCTACGAACCCGGCGGTTGCTGGTGTCGGCGATGTACAGGTTGCCGGCCGCATCCACCGCCACCCCCTCCGGGTACAGCGAGGCGTCGATGGCCGGCCCGTCGTCGCCCGCAAAGCCAGAGGCCCCGTTGCCCGCTACTGTGGTGATGATGCCGCTGGGGCTGACCATGCGAATCCGGTGGTTGTTCCAGTCGGAGATATACAGGTTGTCGGCCGCATCCACGGCCACCCCCCACGGCTGGTTGAGCGAGGCGTTGGTGGCCAGCCCGTCATCCCCGGCAAATTTGTAACCCCCTCTCCCTGCGGCGGTGGTGATAATGCCGTCGGGGCTGACCTTGCGGATCCGGGTGTTGTACGTGTCGGCGATGTACACGTTGCCGGCAGCATCTACCGCCACGCCCGCCGGGCTGTAGAGCGAGGCGCTGGTGGCCAGTTCGTCGTCGCCGGAAAAGCCCTGCGTCCCGTTGCCAGCCACGGTGGTGATAATGCCGCCGGGGCTGACCTTGCGAATCCGATTGCCAACCGACTCGGCGATGTACAGGTTGCCGGCCGCATCTACCGCCACGCCCACCGGATACGTGAGCGAGGCGCTGGTGGCGGGCCCGCCGTCGCCCAAAGAGCCATATTGGCCGCCGCCCGCGACGGTAGTGATGACTCCACTGGGACTGACCATGCGAACCCGCGCGTGGCCCATGTCGGCAATGTACAAATTGCCGACTGCGTCCACGGCCACGCCCTCCGGCAAAACGAGCGAGGCGTCGACGGCCGGCCCGCCGTCGCCCAGGAACACCCTCTGCTTGCCGCCCGCCACGGTAGTGATGATGCCGCTGGTGCTGACCTTGCGAATTCGATCCAAGTCAGTAATGTAGATGTTGCCTGCCGAATCCGCCGCCACGCCGCCCGGCCAAAGCGAGGTGCTGGTGGCCGGTTGGTTGTCGTTCGCAAACGCGCCACCGCCCGCGAACGTGGTGATAATGCCGCTGGTGCTGACCTTACGAATCACCCGGTTGTTGCTGTCGGTAATGTATAGGTTGCCGGCCGCATCCACCGCCACGGCGTTCGGCCTGTCGAGCGAGGCGCTGGTGGCCGGCCCGCGGTCGCCGGAAAAGCCCGCTATCCCGTGCCCGCCACTACGGTAAGTATGCCCGCCGGCGAGACCTTAACCACGATGTTGTTGTCTGGATCAGCCACGTAGACGTTGTCCGCGGCATCGGTCGCCACGCCGCCGATTTGCCCCAGGGGAGCCTTTGTGGCGAGGCCGCCATTTCCCCTGAACACCCAGCTACTCCCGGCCACCGTGGTGATGACCTGGCCAAGGCAGTCACGAGTGACGAGCGATAACTGAAGAGCAAGAGCCAGTGCAAGCAGTGCCAGTCGAGGGCGCATCTTTCCTTCCTATCGGATGGCCAGGGTAACCGTGTTGCTCGGTACGCCATCCTGGTAGAGGACGAGCGAGCTGGCGGAGCCGGGGGTGATGCCGGCGGGAATCTGCACGTTCACCTGATACAAGCCGACGAAGCCGGGGGTCAAGCCGGCGTAGTGTACCACGGCGGGCTGGCCGCCGATCAGCACCTCGACCGGCGTTACCGCACGCGCCAGCGGATCGGTCGGCGCGGCTTCGCCGGAGCGCGCCGCCGGGTTCGTCGCGCCCAAGCCGGTGCAGTAGATCACAACGACATCTCCTGCCCTGGCGGGGTTCGCGCTATCCACCAACACGTTGCCCGCGTCCATGACCACGCCCTGGCCTGTTCCCTGCTGGTTAGTGGCAAAAATCCCCGGCCGTGCCGTCGCCACCGTGATCGTCTCGGGAACGGTGACGAAGTCCGCTCCTTTCACAATGAGCTGCGGCCGGCTGTTCGACTGAATCTCGAAGGGCAACTGCGCGTTGATCTGCCCGGTGCTGGAATAAAACAGCGGGACATCAATGCCAGCAACGTTGAGAGTAGCTCCGCCGAGCGTGGCAGGCAGCGGCAGCGAAGACGCGCCGGCCGCCGTCGAGGCGAGGTTCACGCCAAACACCGAGATGATACTGCCCGGCGTCAGCGCTTCACCCGCCGTGTAGCTGGCCGCGCTAACCACTCCGCCGGGGAATACCGCCGGCACTTTCGCACCTTCATCGACGCGCCCTTGCACCAGCAGTTCTGCGGCCGAGAGCGGCGCCTGGCGGACCCGCAGTGTCACCACCACCTGCGGGCCGGCACTCGCCGGGCGCCAGGTGCCGGAGTAGACGCCGTTGCGCACGCTGGAAAGCGTCACCGGTGGTTCGCCGCTGGAAAAGCCGGCCACTGCGGTTGCTCCGTCCACGGCATTTCCGCAATCGTCGGCCACCTGCACCTCGAGGTTGGTGGCCGCGCCCACCTGCGTGGTGAAGTTCTTTCCCAAGCCGTGGTCCACGGCCAGCAACTTCCGCGGTGTGCAGTCCGCGGTCGCCGCGGTGTGGCTCGAAGACAATGGACTTACCGCAGCTCCCAGGACCAGAAAAAAGATCTCTACGGCTTGCGGCGGGCTGCCGTCGCTGAATTGATAAGTGACCGCGCCTCGATACTCGCCGGCGGCCAGAAACTCGGTGGCGTAAAGGTTCTTCTCCACTCTTGGCTGCACGACGATCGTTCGTGGGTCGGTGGAGGAGAGCTCCAGGTTGCGCGGCAACACTTCCAGCCAGCCTCCGCCGTCGGCGGTGAAGACCTGGCCGCGAGCCTCCACGGGGGCGGGAATGGAGGTCGTGAGGCGAACCGTTTGGGAACGGGGCGAGGGAGCCCCCGTGCGCGCCGAGAAGATCAATCCCGGCGGCAGTAACTGCACGCCGGTCCTGGTTCCCGCCGGCAAAACGTTCAGCGTCAC
>JAPKYU010000496.1 GCA_026394175.1 Acidobacteriota bacterium
AAGCGGTTTGCGGACAGCCCGGTGACCCTGGTCGGTGTGGCCTGCGGCGAGAAATTCGATCACCCCGATCCCGCCAAACTCAAAGCCGCCATCGAGAATGCCAAGGGCTACGCCAAGCTCAGCCACGACGTCGGCGGCCGCGGCGTCCGCGTCTTCCCCAACGACTTCCAGAAGGGCGTGCCGGAAGACAAGACCATCGAGCAGATCGCCAGGTCGCTCAACGAGGTCGGCAAGTACGCGGCCGGCTACAGCCAGATGATCCGGCTCGAGAACCACGGCAACGCCGGCCGGCTGACGACGCTCAGGAAGATCATGGACCAGGTCACCGAGAAGAGCGTCCGCATCAAGCTCAACTGCGACGCGAAAGACAACGAAGGCGGGCAATTCGAAAGGAATTTCAACCTGGTAAAGGACTTCCTGGGCGACACCCTGCACATGCACGACCTGCGCGACGAGAAGTTTCCCTATCAGCTCCAGACCAACCTGCTCATCGATATGGGCTGGGAAGGCTGGTGGCTGGTGGAGGAGAGCAGCAAGGTGCCGGACCGCGTCCAGGCGCTGATCGAGTTGCGGCAAGGGTGGGAGAGCCTGGTGGCGAAATCGCTCAGCCGGTAGATAGAGGAAACACCGGATCGCCGGCCCATCGCGAAGAAGCCATCCGCGGAGGCGACGGTGATCTCAAGTCCACGCGTGGGCGGCTTGCACCACCGCTACGGTTGGCCGAACGCAGCGTAAGCGCCCGACCGAATTGGGCGCTCTCACGCGCTGGTGCCAGCGCATTTGAAGGACGGGTCTGCCTGTAGCACGCGCTCCCAGAAAGTGACGGCGTTGCGGCGTCCTGCGACCCGCCGTTTGGGCGCGCTGATCTGGTTGTGGCGACAGACAAGGGGAGTCTCTACTCTTCTCCACCCCCTTTCCTTGACTGAAGCGGTACGGCATCCTTTTTCACCCAGGCGCGCAACTCGGCCAACATTCGCTGGACGCGTTCCCGCTGGTCCGCCCGGCGGCTGAGATTGGTCGTCTCATGCGGGTCGATCTTCGTGTCGTACAGTTCCGGCACGATGTCTGGGCCGTTGTCAACCAGCTTGTATCTGCCGTCGAACTGCATCATCGTCGGGTCGTAACCGCCGCGGCGGCTCTTGCCCACGTTAGGGAACTCGCTTCTGGCCACGGCGCGATGCTTCTCGGTCTTGCCGGTAGCCAGGGGGACCAACGACCGGCCCTGAACCGAGGGCGGTGTCTCGAAGCCGAGCAAATCCATAATCGTGGGGAACAGGTCAACGTGCTCAACCAGGCCTGTCGTTTGCCTGCCTGCCGGAAGCACGCCGGGCAGACGCATGAACAGCGGAACGCGGACGGCGGGATCAAAGAAAACCATCTTGGTCCAAAGCCCGTGATCATGGAGCATCTCGCCGTGATCGGCTGTGAAAACTAGCAGTGTGTTCTCTCGTATCCCGAGGTCGTCCACGGTCTTCAGCACTTCTCCAAACAACTGGTCGCAAAAGGCAATATTGCCGTAATAGCCTTGCATGCCGTCGCGAACCTGCTCGTCGGTCAGATGATCCATGCCGCGGCGCTTCATGCTTTCCCAGTAACGCGGATTCGCGTCGGCGAGGTTGTTTTCGGGATACCGGGGAACAGCCAGCCTGGAGCGGTCGATCATGTCCCAGCAGCGTAGAGGCGGCTGAAAAGGCGGATGCGGTTTCTTGAACGAACACTGCAGGAGCCAGGGGCGGTCGCGGTTCTCTTTCATGAACGCGATCGTGTTCTCCTTGGCCCGCCATTCCATGGTTTCTTTTTCCGGGTATGGATCGGGCGCTCCAATCGGTACGCGACCATCGGTCGAGAGGCCCGTTTCGAGCAGGACTGCTCCTTCCGGGACGTTGCCCTTCGGTCTCTCTCTTCCCTCATCGTAAACATCCCAATCGAGATCTGCGCGGCCAGGGGTGTGGAGTTTGCCGAAGCAGGCCGTCTTGTATCCTTTGGCCCGCAGGACTTGAGCAAACGAAAGCTGCTTGCGGTTGGCACGATAGCCATTACTGACAACGCCCGTCGAATGGCTGTAGCGCCCGGTCAGGATCGAGTTGCGTGAGGCCACACAGATGGGGGTGGAACAATACGTCTGCCGGAAGCTCACTCCCGATGCTGCCAGCGAGTCGAGCACCGGGGTGATTGCATTGGCATCGCCGAAACGGCGAAACGCATCCGGCCGATACTGATCGCACATGAGAAAAAGGAGATTCAGCGGCCGCTTCCGGGTTTGTGGAACGCTCAAAGACGGCGAGCAGGCCGTCAAAATGCCGGCAAACGCGGCGCTATGATGCAGAAATCGCCGCCTGCTGATAGAAGTGCTCATGTTGTATCCTCCACCTCGAATTCGGGCATGCCTATCTTACTGCTTGATATGACCGGGCGCGTAGGCGGTTGTAATCCGCTGAGGTTCCCCTTCGAAGCGCGGCAAGGCACTCAATCCCGCGCAGCCGGTTTTCGACTGGCTGACTTTCCGGGGCGCCCGCTGTAGAATAGCCGACCAGACGCTCTCCTGTTGCACCGCAGTATGCGGAGTGCGGTCTTTGGAGGCCTCGTTGACAACCACGTCGCGGCAAGCGGAACGGAATCAACTCTCCCGGCGCAGCCTTCTTCTTGGCATGGCAGGGCTGGGCGCTTTCACTTTGCGGCGTTATGCGGGCGCCGCTGAAAAACCTCCCCGTCCGAACATCCTGGTTTTCCTCTCCGATGACATGGGATGGGACCAGGTGGGCTTCAACGGCAGCCAAGAAGTGCCCACGCCGAACATAGACGGCATAGCGCGCGAAGGCCTCAAGATGACGCAATTCTATGTGCAGCCCGTTTGCAGTCCGTCGCGCAGTTGTCTCATGACGGGGCGGTACGCATGGAAAACGGGAATGGAACGGCGCCCGGCCGCGGCGTCCAGGCAGGGAATGCTTCGCGACGAGCGAACCGTGGCCGAAGCCTTGCGCGACGCGGGCTACGCCACCTGGATGGTCGGCAAGTGGCACCTCGGTGAGTGGCAAGCCGCACATTTACCGAGGGCACGGGGCTTCCAGCACCATTACGGTTTTTATGGCGCTCTCATCGACTCCTTTACGCACACACGGGAAGGTGTGCTGGACTGGCACCGCAACGGCGAGCCGGTGATCGAAAAAGGCTACTCCACCTTCCTGCTGGCAGACGAAGCGTGCCGCCTGATCGCCCGGCACGACGGCAAGCGCCCATTCCTCCTGTACCTCCCGTTCAACGCTGTGCACGGGCCAAACCAGGCGCCGGAGGAGTACCTCAAAAAGTACGCGCATCTGGGCAGGAGGGGGCCGCAACGCGCGCAACTGCATTGCATGGACATTGCGATCGGCCAAGTGATGAAGGCGATCCAGGACCAGGGAATCGACCGCGAAACGCTGGTGCTGTTCGCAAATGACAATGGCGGGCCGGAGCGCATGACGACCAACGGGCCGTATCGGGGGTTCAAATCCTGGTATCACGAGGGGGGAATCCGTGTGCCGGCGGCCATGCGCTGGCCGGGCAAGATTCCGGCCGGCAGCGCCACCGACGAGATGCTTCACGTCGTCGACCTGTTTCCAACGTTCTGCCGCCTGGCCGGCGGGAAAACCGACGAGGGCCTTCCGCTCGACGGCAAGGATGCCTGGGAAACGATCGCCTTGCACGGTCCATCGCCAAGGAACGAAATTGTCCATTCGCTGGAGGTCATCCGCAACGGCGACTGGAAGCTGATCGAAAAGGGCGCCAGCTACTACCAGTGGGAAGAACAGCCATTGCAGCTCTACAACATCCGGGAAGACCCGTACGAGAAGCAGAACCGGGCGGCGGAACATTCCGAAATCGTCGAAAAGCTGCGAAGACGCCTGGCCTACCATCGCCGATTTGCGCGGGACGAAGAGACGCCCGAAAGAATCCCCAATTTCCCGCCGGCTGTTTACGGCGCAGAAGAGAACCAGAAGTATGGCCAGTCGGTCCGCGAGAAGGCGTCGGCCCTGGGACTCAAGGAACAGGACGAAAAGGCGATTCGGAAGAACAGGCGGAGAGCCACCCCAAACATTGACGAATTGTAGCTGTTGAAGTGCGCAGAAATTCGATCCGAGCGCCGCACTGGCATCCGCATCTGAACAAGCGCAAAGCAATTCCTTTCAAAAGAACGTGGCGTAGAGGTCCAGCACCTGGTAGCGGTCATCGACCAGGGGGATGACGCGCCACTTGTCGAAGGCCGTGCAGGGATGCGAGATGCCGCAACAGACCCGGTCGGCGACACATAACGCCAGGCCGGCGGGCAGCGAGAGGAAGGCGTGCTGGTCGTTGAGGCGGGTGATAGCGGCGCCGTCCAGCGCCCGCCGGCTGTCGAGCCCGCCGCGCTCGCCGATGGCGAACAAGGGGACGGGCAGGCCGACATCGTACGCGCAATCGCGCTTGCCGAAGTTCAGGATGGCCACGTTCTCTTCCGGCAGTGACTGGACCGCGGACCACAGCTCCAGGGCCGGCTGAAATTCCGGCAGCGGCGCGCGCCCCTGCTGCTGCCTGCGCCGCGTTGCTTCCCGGTGATAAGCGGCGTAGTGGCCGTGATCGTGCGTGACGTAGCACCCGGCGCGAAGCACGGGCTGCCAGGCGCCTTCCAGCCGCTCCAGCGCCTCCCAGACCACGTCCAGGAAGGCGCTGCCGCCGATGCTGAACACCGGCGGCTGCCCGTCCCCCGGCCGCGGTTGCAGGCATTTTCCGACGGCCACGATGAACTCGACGAAGGCGCGCGCTTCGGCCGCTTCCGCGTCCGGCCCTTCGGCGGACTTGGCCGACCCTTCAAACCCTTCCAGGCCGCGGAACGCCAGCGAGCGCGGGTGCTTCAGGATTTCAGCGTGCACCTGGCGGGCCTGCTCGACCGACTGCACGCCGGTGCGCCAGCCACGCCTGCCGCATTCCAGCAGCACCTGGAGCGGGCGCGAGGCAGAGAACTCTTCCAGCGCGGCGGTCAGGTGGCGCACGCCCGCGACGCTGTCGGCCAGGCACCAGCACTCCAGCGACGGAAACGCCCGCATCATCTCCGCCAGCGATCGGATATTCGCCCGCCCCACCACCTGATTGGCGATGAACACCCGCCGGACGCCGGACCGGGCGCACACCTGCGCCTGACAGACGTTGGCTACCGTTATGCCCCAGGCGCCCGCCTGGAGTTGCCGGCGGTACATCTGCGGGCACATGGTGGTCTTGCCGTGGGGGGCCAGCAGGACGCCGGTCTGCGCGCACCACCGCGCCATGGCGGTGATGTTGTGCTCCAGCGCCGAGTCCTTCAGTAGCAGCAGGGGAAACGGCAGGTCGTCGTCGAGCGCGTTCCAGTGGCGCTGCGCGGCCTCGGCGGGGGCCATCCGCGCGCCAAAGGGAATGCCTTTGGTCATGTCGTCGATCTCCGCATATCGTGCCTGTTGCGCCATACCGTTCCCTTATATCACGACAGGTCGCAGGCCCGGCGCGCAGCAGGCGGCAGGGGGCCGGCAAAGGTGCTTCTCCCTGCTGCGTTCCTCCGGGGTTCAATTGGTTTGGCTGGGGCGGCAGCCGCGTTGTGTTCTTTGTGTCGAGCAAACGCGCTTCTATCCGAGCACGAGAGGAAGGGGGCGGAGTTCGCGGCGGAACGGGTCGAGGATGAGGCCCAGCGCTTCCAGTGTCACCACGCCGAGAAGGGTGCTGTCGCCCTCTTCGCCGAAGATCACAGGAGAGGCGCCCTCTTCGCCCTTATAAAAGAACAGAGCATTGCCCATACGACGCCGGATTTCGGTTCCATCGGCCAGGATGAAGCCGCGACTGGTGCGCGGTTCGATCCCGAGACGCTTTAGAACCCGCTGGGGAACAATCGAGCAAGCGGCGCCCGAGTCAATGAGGAACTTCAGGCGCGCCCGCCTGCCTGGCCGCGTCGGATTGGCCACTGCGACGCGCAGGTGGATAAGCCCCACGCCCAAAGCTTACCATGAGCGGATTGCGGGTTGCGGATGGGACGCTCGCAATCCAAAATCCGCAATCCGCAATTAAGAGTGGGAGACGGGAGGGGAGGGGCGGATATCGGCGGTGGCCACCAGGCCGTTGACGTGGCTGGCGGCCTGCTGCTCATCCGATAGCAGGTCTTTCAGCGTGGTCTTGCCCAGCACCTGGTCCACAAGCTGCTGCACGCCGCGCCACAGCGAGCGCACCGAGCAGTCCACCGAGCGGTTGCAGACCGAGCTGACACCGCTGTGGTCCTGGCAGAAGCCAGCTTCGTAGAGCCGGCCACCGAGGGCGGCCAGCGCCTCACCGATGGTGATTTCCGCGGCGGGCCGGGCCAGGATGTACCCGCCGGCCTGGCCGCGCACGCTCTTGATGAAGCCGGTCTGCCGCAGCAGGCGCAGCAGCTTGGCGGCATACTCTTTCGAGATGCCTTCGGCCTGGCTGATTTCCGGGATGGTCAGGCTGCCGCCGGGCGCCAGCCGGCCGATTTGCAGCAGGCAACGCAGGCCGTATTCTTCTTGCGATGTCAACTTCATTTTGAGATAGAAGCTGTCAGCTATCAGCTATCAGCTCTCAGCTAAGAGAAAGAGAGCTGAGAGCTGACGGCTGATAGCTAAAAAAAGCCAAGGGTCAGCCGGGCGGCCTCCGACATCATCGTCGGATTCCACGGCGGATCCCAGAGCACCTCGACGCGCACATCGCTCACGCCCGGAAGCGCTTTGATCTTGTTCTCCACCTCCGGCGGCAAGGAACCGGCCACCGGGCAGGCCGGCGAGGTCAGCGTCATCCGGAGATAGACATTGCCGCCGGGGTCCACGTCAATCCCGTAGATCAATCCCAGCTCGTAAATATCGACCGGAATCTCCGGGTCGTAGCAGGTGCGCAGAACCTCGATCACCTGCTGCCGCAAATCCGCCACCGGCTGGCTGGTCTCAGCCGTCTCCGCGCTTGGTGTCTTTGTGTCTTGGTGGTTCAAACTCATTCCGTTGTCACTTCCCCGCGGTCGCCTTCCAGGGCGCTGCGCAGCGTGTGCCACACCAGGGTGGCGCACTTGACGCGCGTCGGGTAATCGCAGACGCCGGAAAAGACCTCCAGCTTGCCCAGGTCCACCCGGCCGGGGTGCGCCTTGCCGGTGACCAGGTCGTGAAAGCCGTCAAACAGCGCCTCGGCCTCGGCGACCGTCTTGCCTTTCACGGTTTCCGTCATAATCGACGCCGAAGCAGTGGAAATGGCGCATCCGGCGCCTTCAAAGGAGGCGTCCACCACGCGGCCGTCCCGCACCGTCAGGTACACCTGCACCTTGTCGCCGCACAGCGGGTTGTAGCCGCAGGCCTGGCAGTTGGCCCCCTCCAGCTTGCGCAGGTTGCGGGGCCTCTTGCTGTGATCCAGGATGACCTCCTGGTACAAGGAGTCCAGCTCGGACATCAGCGGAAAACCTCCTGAACCTTGTGAATTCCGGCGACCAGGGCGTCCACCTCCTGCCGCGTATTGTAGAACGCGAAGGAAGCGCGGGTGGTGGCCGGCACGCCGAAGCGGGCCATCACCGGCTGCGCGCAGTGATGCCCGGCGCGCACCGCGATGCCTTCGCGGTCGAGGATGGTCCCGATATCGTGGGCGTGGATGCCGTCCAGGACGAAGGAAATGACGGCCGCTTTCTCCGGCGCCGTGCCGATGATGCGCAGACCGGGGATCTCGGCGAGCCGCCGGGTGGCGTAAGCCAGCAAGTCATGCTCGTGGGCCGCAATCCGCTCCAACCCGATGCCCTCGACATAATCGATGGCCGCGCCCAGCCCGATGGCGCCGGCGATGTTCGGCGTGCCGGCCTCGAATTTGTAGGGGATGGTGTTGAAGATGGTCTCTTCGAAGGTGACCGAGCGGATCATGTCGCCGCCGCACTGGTAGGGCGGCATGCGCTCCAGCAGCCCGGCCTTGCCGTAGAGCACGCCGACGCCGGTCGGCCCGTAGAGCTTGTGCCCGGAAAAGGCGTAGAAATCGCAGTCCAGGGCCTGCACGTCGATGCGCGTGTGCGGGGCGGCCTGGGCGCCATCAACGAACACCGGCGTCTTCTGCCGGTGCGCCATCTCCACGATGCGGCGAACCGGGTTCACGGTGCCCAGGGCGTTGGAGACGTGGGCCACGGCAACCAGCCGCGTGCGCGGCCCCAGCCGCTTCTCAAACTCCTCCAACAGCAATTCGCCGGCGTCGCTGATGGGCGCCACGCGCAGCTTCGCGCCTTTTTCCTGGCACAGCACCTGCCAGGGCACGATGTTGGCGTGGTGCTCCATGCCGGTGATCAGCACCTCGTCGCCGGGCTGGAGGGTGCCGCGGCCCCAGCTATGGGCCACCAGGTTGACGGCTTCGGTGGCGCCGCGGACGAAGATGATCTCGCGCGCCTCCGGCGCGTTCAGGAACCGCCGCACCTTCTCGCGCGCCTCTTCGTATTCCCGGGTGGCGTGCTCGCTCAACTGGTGCAGGCCGCGATGGATGTTGGCGCAGGTGTCCACGTAGAAGCGCGTAAGCGCGTCCAGCATTTGCTGCGGCTTCTGGGTGGTGGCCGCGTTGTCCAGGTAGACCAGGGGTTTGCCCCGCACCTTCTTCTTCAAGATGGGGAAGTCCCGGCGCACGGCCTCCACGTCCAGGGCAGAGCCGGCGTCAGTGTGCCGCAAATGCGTCATCGCCTGCATGCGAACATCTGCCGCTCCAGGTGCGCCCGCAGTTCCTCCAGCTTCATTCGCCCCAGCACGTCGTTGGCGAAGGCAAAGGTGAGCAGGTGGCGCGCCCGGTCGTGCCCGATTCCCCGGGAACGCAGGTAGAACAGCGCCTCGCTGTCGAGCTGGCCGATGGTAGCGCCGTGCGTGCAGCGCACGTCGTCGGCCCAGATCTGCAACTGCGGCTTGGTGTTAATGACCGCGTCCTCGGACAGCAGCAGGTTCTTGTTGCTCTGGATGGCGTCGGTTTTCTGCGCGTCCTTGCGCACCACGATACCGCCGTTGAACACGGCGCTGGAGCGGCCGTCGAGAATGCCCTTGTAATACTCGCGGCTGCCGCAGTGCGGTTTGGCGTGGTCCAGCACGGTGTGGGTATCGACGTGCTGCCGGCCGCCAACCAGATACAGCCCGTTCAGCGTGCACTGGGCGCCGTCGCCGTCAAGCACGGCATTGACGTTGTTGCGCACCAGCGCGCCGCCCAGGGAAACGGAGTGCGCAGCGAAATTCGAGCTGCGCTGCTGCCGCACCTGCAGGGTGGCCACGTGAAAAGCCTCCTGGCTCTCCTGCTGGAGCTTGTAGTGCTCGATCACCGCGGTTTCGCCGGCCAGCAACTCGGTGACGGCATTGGTGAAATAATTGCCACCCGCGTCGCCCGCGTAAACCTCCACGATCGCGGCCTGGCTGGCTTCGCCGGCCAGAATCAGGTTGCGCGGGTGCAACATGGCCGGCTCGCCGGACGGCGTCGAGCAGAACACCATGTAAATCGGCTCCCGCAGGACCGTGCCCCGGGATATCTCGATGAAGGCGCCGTCCTCGGCCAAAGCGGTGTTCAGTGCCACGAACGCCTCCTCGCGCCAGGCGGCATACCGCGCCAGGTGCTCTTCGGCGCGGCCGTTTTTCAAGAACTCGGCCAGGCTGCCGACGCGCACGCCCGGGGGCAGGCCGCCGAGGTTCGACTGTGCCTGCGAATAGCGCCCGTTCAGGAAAACGACGTGCGGCGCGCCGGCCGGAACGGCCGCCGGCAGGCGGACTGGCCGGCTGTCCGGCTGGGCCGGGTGGAACCGCGTCCGGGCGATGGGGGCCACGCTGGTGAACTTCCATTCCTCCAGCTTGCCGGTGGGGAAGCCCAGCTCGGTGAAGCGCGCCATGGCGCCGCGGCGCAGTTCGCGCAACCAGCCGGGCGCGCCCGCCCAGCGCTTCTCGACCGCCTCGAAGCCGGCCAGATAAACGTCGGCCTGGTCGAGCATTCCGGCGCTCAGGGTTGTGGTGGCTCCGCTCATCGCGCCAACACGCTTTCTGCCCCGGCTACCGCCGCGGGCGACAGAGTCCCGTTCGGGATTCCGAGCCAGCCGTACCCCTTCTGCTCCAGTTCCAGCGCCAGTTGCCGGTCGCCGGACTTCACGATGCGGCCGTTGTACAGCACGTGCACGAAATCGGGGACGATGTAGTTGATCAGGCGCTGGTAGTGGGTGACCACGATGATGGCACGCTGCGGGGCGCGCAGCGCGTTGACGCCCTCGGCCACCACCTTCAGCGCGTCGATGTCCAGGCCCGAGTCGGTTTCATCCAGGATGGCCAGGCGGGGTTCCAGCACCGCCATCTGGAAAATCTCGTTGCGCTTCTTCTCGCCGCCGGAAAAGCCCTCGTTCACCGAGCGGTTCATCAGCGACTCGTCCATGCCCAGCAGCTTCATCTTGCCGCGCACCATGCGGAGGAAGTCCATGGCATCGAGTTCGTCCAGGCCGCGGTGCCTGCGGCCGGTGTTCAGAGCGGAGCGCAGGAAGTACATGTTGCTGACGCCCGGGATCTCGACCGGGTACTGGAAGGCCAGGAAAAGGCCTTCGCGCGCCCGGTCCTCGGGCGACAGCCCCAGCAGGTCCTTGCCGTCATAGGTGACGCCGCCGGCCGTCACTTCGTAGATGGGCCGCCCCGCCAGCACGCCGGCCAGCGTGCTCTTGCCCGACCCGTTGGGGCCCATGATGGCGTGCACCTCGCCGGCGTTGACCTTCAGGTCGATGCCGCGCAGGATCTCGTTGTCCTCCACCTTGGCGTGTAAATTCGTAATCTCAAGCATTCTCTATTGCTTCCTTGCTCATCAGCTTTCAGCTATCAGCTATCAGCTAGCTCCGGCTGGCTGGTAGCTGATAGCTGATAGCTGACAGCTTTTACCCCACGCTGCCTTCCAGGCTCACGCCCAGCAGTTTCTGGGCCTCGACGGCGAACTCCATCGGCAGTTTGCGGAACACCTGCTTGCAGAACCCGTTGACGATCATCGAGACGGCGTCCTCGGTGGACATGCCGCGCTGGCGGCAGTAGAAAATCTGGTCTTCGCCGATCTTGGAGGTGGAGGCTTCGTGCTCCACCTGGGCGCCGGCGTTCTTCACCTCCAGGTAGGGGAAGGTGTGCGCGCCGCACTTGTCCCCGATCAGCAGCGAGTCGCACTGCGAGTAGTTGCGCGCGCCCTCTGCGCTCTTTTGGATCTTCACCATGCCCCGGTAGGTGTTCTGCCCGTGGCCGGCCGAGATGCCCTTGGAGATGATGGTGCTCTTCGTGTTCTTGCCGATGTGGATCATCTTGGTGCCGGTGTCGGCCTGCTGGTAATTGTTGGTCAGCGCCACGGAATAAAACTCGCCGACCGAGTTGTCGCCCACCAGCAGGCAGCCCGGATACTTCCAGGTGATGGCCGAGCCGGTTTCCACCTGCGTCCAGGAAATCTTGGAATTCACGCCCAGGCACTTGCCGCGCTTGGTGACGAAGTTGTAGATGCCGCCGCGGCCCTCCTTGTCGCCCGGGTACCAGTTCTGCACCGTGGCGTACTTGATGGTGGCGTTGTCGTGGGCCACCAACTCCACCACCGCCGCGTGCAACTGGTTGGTGTCGCGAATCGGCGCCGTGCAGCCCTCCAGGTAGCTGGCGTAAGCGCCTTCATCGGCGATGATCAACGTGCGCTCGAACTGGCCGGTGTCCTTGGCGTTGATGCGGAAGTAGGTGGAAAGCTCCATGGGGCAGCGCACGCCCTTGGGCACGTAGCAGAACGAGCCGTCGCTGAACACCGCCGCGTTGAGCGCCGCGAAGAAGTTGTCGCTGGAGGGAACCACCGAGCCCAGGTATTTCTTCACCAGCTCCGAATGCTCGCGGACCGCTTCGGAAAACGAGCAGAAGATGATGCCCATCTCGGCCAGCTTCTCCTTGAACGTGGTGGCCACCGACACGCTGTCGAATACCGCGTCCACGGCCACACCCGCCAGCAGTTCCTGCTCGCGCAGCGGAATGCCCAGCTTCTCGTAGGTGCGGATCAGCTCGGGATCCAGCTCATCCAGGCTTTGGGGGCCGTCTTTCTGGGTTTTGGGCGCCGAGTAATAAACAATGGCCTGGTAATCGATCGGCGGGTAGTGGACGTTGGCCCAGGTCGGCTCGGTCATCTTCAGCCACTGCCGGTAAGCCTTCAGGCGCCACTCGAGCATGAATTCCGGCTCCTGCTTCTTGGCCGAGATCAGGGCGATGACGTCCTCGTTCAACCCCGCCGGAACCGAGTCCTCAGCCACAGGCGTGACAAACCCCCACTTGTATTCCTGGTTTGCCAGGGCCTCGATCTCGCGCGTGGTGCTCATCCTATCTCCTTAGATTTAAAGGGCCTGTTCCCCAATATGGTCCGCTCGAACCAAGGCTATGGTGTTAGCATAGCCAAACTGTACGAAAAAGTCAAGATTGATTTTACAGGAAGGGCACGATTTCCGCGCCGTTGCCCGGAACGCCGATTTCCTGTTAAGGTCGAAGGAGGGCCGCTGCCTGGGCGTTTTGGCGATCCCACCGAGCCGCGACCGTGAGGGAGCGTCCCCGATTCCTTGACCTCCGCCGGGATGCCCGGTTTCGTGGACGCTCCCTCACGGTCGCGGCTCGGTTCGCGATTCAATGAGAGGAGGGATTGGTGTCTCAACCGGAGAACCGCAAGCCGAACCGGCTCGTTCACGAGAAAAGCCCGTACCTGTTGCAGCACGCTCACAACCCGGTGGACTGGTACCCGTGGGGCCAGGAGGCGTTTCGCCGCGCTCGGGAGGAAAACAAGCCGATCTTCCTTTCCATCGGTTACTCCACCTGCCACTGGTGCCACGTGATGGAGCGTGAGTCGTTCGAGAATCCGGAGATCGCGGAACGGATGAACCGCTGGTTCGTGAGTATCAAGGTGGACCGCGAGGAACGGCCGGACATCGACGGTGTGTACATGGCGTTCGTCCAGGCCACAACCGGCAGCGGCGGCTGGCCGCTTTCGGTGTGGCTGACTCCGGACCTGAAGCCGTTTTTCGGCGGGACCTACTTTCCTCCCGTCGAAATCTCCGGCAGGCCGGGTTTTGCCGGGATGCTGGAGCAGATCGCGCATCTTTGGCAGACCCAGCAGCAGGATCTCCTGGCCTCCGGCGCGCAGGTGACGGAGCAGATGCAGGCGGCATTGGCCGCGACGCGGCCGCAGGTGGTGGACACCTCGGTGTTTTACCAGGCGTTCAAGGCATTGCAGCGGAACTACGACCGCCGCCAGGGCGGCTTTGGAGGGGCGCCGAAATTTCCACGGCCGGTCATCCTGGCCTTCCTTCTGCGTTACTACGCCCGGACCGGTGATCGGGAGGCGGCGCAAATGGCCATCGACACGCTGGCGGCCATGGCCCGCGGCGGCCTTTACGATCACCTGGGCGGCGGCTTCCATCGCTACTCGGTGGATGAGGCCTGGCACGTGCCGCATTTCGAGAAAATGCTTTACGACCAGGCGCAGCTCGCGGTCAGCTACCTGGAGGCCTACCAGGTGAGCGGCGACCAGGCGCTGGCCCGAGTGGCGCGGGAAACCATCGACTATGTGCTGCGCGACCTGACGGACCCGGCCACCGGCGCTTTTTATTCGGCCGAGGACGCCGACAGTCCGGCAAATGCGGAATGCGGAGTGCGGAGTGCGGAATCACCGGATACTCCGCACTCCGCACTCCACATTCCGCATTCCGCACTTCATGAAGGCGCGTTCTACGTTTGGAGCTACGAGGAGATTCGGTCGGTCCTGGAGAGCGACGCGGACGTCTTTTGTTACCACTACGGGGTGCGGCCGGAAGGCAATGCCCAGGACCCGCACGGGGAGCTGGCCGGCAAGAACGTCCTGCACCTGGTGCACACCGTCGAGGAAACAGCGACGCACTTCGGGCGGCCGGCCGCGGAGGCGGGCGAGTTGCTGGAGCGGTCGCGCGCTGCGCTCCGCGCCGCCCGCGACCACCGGGCGCGGCCGCACCGCGACGACAAGGTGATCTGCGCCTGGAACGGCCTGATGATCTCGGCCCTGGCCCGCGCCGCCCAGATTCTGGATGAGCCGCGCTACCTGGAGGCCGCCCGACGCGCCGCCCGGTTCGTTGCTTCGCGGATGTGGAAGGGAGCTGACCACACGCTGGCCCGCCGCTTCCGCGATGGGGAAACCGGTGCCGAAGGGGTGCTCGAGGATTATGTGTTCTTCGCCGACGGCCTGATCGAGCTATATCAGGCGGGGTTTGAGCTGGAATGGCTGCGCCTGGCCCGCCGGCTGACCCAGCGCTCCATCGAATTGTTCTGGGACGCAGAGGCCGGCGGCTTCTTTGAGACTACCGGCCGCGATCCATCCGTCCTGCTGCGGCTGAAGGATGATTACGATGGGGCCGAGCCTGCGGGCAACTCCATTGCCGCGCTCAATCTGGCCCGCCTGGCCGACATGCTGGACATTTCCGAGTGGAGGCAGCGGGCCGACCAGACCGTCCAGGCATTCGCTCAGCGCCTGTCCCAGCAGCCCGAAGCGCTGCCGCGAATGTTGGCTGCCTTTCAATACTTGTCGGGCGGCGGCATCGAGATCGTCCTGGCCGGCGAGGGCAACCAGGCGGGCATGGGTCCGTTGTTGAGAACCATCCGGGAACGCTTCCTGCCCGACCAGGTGGTAATGCTGGCCGATACGGCGGCGAGAAATGAATTAGGCGGTGAAGTGCCGTCGCTACGCGGCATGTTGCCCGGCGACGGCGGGCCTGTGGCCTACGTCTGCCGGCAGTTCACCTGCGAGCGCCCGGTATCGGACCCGGCGGCGCTGGCCGAGGTGCTTGGCCGCCCCGCCTCCCTGGTCGAACGCCCTGGCTAATTCATTGAAAAGCAATGCGGTTGCGAGAGGCTCACGGGCCATGGTATAGTACCAGCGGGGTGGGCGTTAAATCTCGAAGGAGAGGTTGATGGCCAAAGAATTTTCAGTCGGGCAAGTGGTGGAACACTCCACTTACGGACTGGGCACCATTAGCGCCATTGATGCGGATCGTACGACGATCGATTTTGAGAGCCACGGCACCAAGAAGTTCGTCACCTCGATCGTGAAACTCACGGCATCGGACAAGGTTCTTCAAACCCGCACTCGCCGGCGCGTTTCTCGCAAGCCCAAGCTGAAGGCGACCGCGTAGTTGCGGGCGCCGCGACAGTGCCGTCCGCCGCGGCGGATGGCTCTGTTGCTTTTTCCCCTTTTGGTCTTCTCCTCCACTTCCGTGGTACCCTTCGCCACATGGGGATCGAGCAGCGCAAGCAGTCGCGCCTGAACGTCAGCATGAACGCCCTAATCAGGGGCGTTGATGGCTCCGGGCTTCCCTTCGACGAATCGACCAGTGCCCAGAACATCAGCCGGGGCGGCCTGATGTTTGCGACCAAGCGGGAACTGGCGGTCGGCGCCGAACTCGATATCACCATCCCGCGGCCGCCGCTCGGCCGGCGTGAACAAGCGCCGTTCTTCACTACCGGCAAAGTGGTGAGGATCATCCCGGGCGAGGAGGAATCCCACCTAGTGGCCGTGCAATTCACGGGGCCGCAGTTCCGCACCTACGTCGGGGAAGGGTGAGGGCAGGAGGCAGTAGGCAGGAAGCGCTCGCTACCGCCTACGGCCTACTGCCTACTTCTCGGGGGCAGCCTTGGCCTCTTCGGCCTGTTCGTAGTCGCGATAAGCCTGCCGTTTGGAAATACCGCGTTCCTTGGCCACGATCTTCAGCGCTGCCATCCGATCCAGCCCCTGTTCACGCATCAGTTGCTCGATGCGGGAGCGCAGCGGGACTTCGGCAAGCGGATGGGGCTCTTCCTCGGCCCGGCCGATGAGCAGCGTGATCTCGCCGAGGACCTCTTCCTTCTGCTGTAGTTGCGCCAGCACATCGGCGCAGCGGCCGCGGAGGAACTCCTCGTGCACCTTGGTGACTTCGCGGGCCACGACCAGGTGCCTGTCCCCCAGCACTTCCAGCACGTCTTCCAGCGTTTCCAGAATGCGGTGCGGCGCCTCGTAGAAGATGAGCGTTTTCTGCGCCGTCTTCTGCTGCTCCAGCACCTTGCGCCGCTGGTTCCGCTTGGGAGGCAGGAACCCGACGAAGCGGAAGGCATCGGTCGGCAGCCCCGAAGCCACCAGGGCGGCGACGAACGCCGAAGCCCCCGGCACGGGAACCACCGGAACCCGGTGCCGGATACAGAGGGAGATCAGGCGGTAGCCGGGGTCGGAAATGCCGGGCATTCCCGCGTCACTGACCAGCGCGATCTGCGCGCCCTCCTCCAGGCGCAGGATCAGCTCCGCCGCCCTGGTCAGCTCATTGTGCTCGTGGTAACTGGTGCTGGGCGTGGCAATCTGGTAATGCTGCAGCAGCTTGTGCGTGTGGCGCGTGTCCTCGCAGGCGATCAGGTCCACCGTCTTCAGGGTCCGCAGCGCGCGCAGGGTGATGTCTTCGAGGTTTCCGATGGGCGTGCCGACGACGTACAGCGTGCCCATCCGTGCGGCGCCCGGCTCGTCTCCACCCGTTCGACCATTGCTGTTCTTGTGGTTTGGCATACAGCAAGCCTGAACATAGTTTAGCACCAGCGAAGCGGTGCGGAATGCGGAATGCGGAGCGTCAGTTAATTCCGCACTCCGCATTCCGCATTCCGCACTAGCTGCCGATATAGCGGGCGTACAGGCTGCGGGCCATGGCGGGGTCGGTGGTTCCCGTGATGATGGCGCGGCCGTCGGGGAACAGCGTGATCTGGTAGGGCCCCACCCTGAACTTCAGGATGAAGTCGTTGGTCTGGACGGCGCCCAGTGGTCGGAGCCGCTCGGCCAGCGCCCGCAGGTCCAGCCCCCGTTCATGCTCGTGAATCTGCACCGCGTTGCGCCCGCACATGGTGATCTGGGGCCGCCCCTGGCCCGCCAGGTGGCGGAACGAGCGGCGGGCGCAGACCTCGCAGTCCGGCCGGGGCTGGCCCAGGCTGAGCGAGTGCATGCGGTTTTCCCAGACGTCGAGGGAGAGCAGGCGCGCCTCCACCCGGTCGAGCGCCCCGCTCATGATCTTCATGGCGTCGGCCACCTGGAGGGCGGCGATGGCGGCGGCCGCGCTGTTCAGGATGCCCGCCGTATCGCACGTCTCCGTAGCCCCCGCCGGCAGGTCCGGGAAAACGCAGGTCAGGCACGGCGTCCGGCCGGGCAGGACCGGCATGGTGAGGCCCCGGCTGGCCACCGCGGCGGCATAGACCCAGGGGATGCCGTGCTTCACGCAGGCCTCGTTCACCAGGTAGCGTGTCTCGAAATTGTCGGCGCCGTCCAGCACCACGGCCGCTCCCCCGATCAGTTGCTCGACGTTGCTCGGGGTGACATCGGCGATGCGCCCGTCCACCTCCACGTCGGAGTTGATGCGGCGCAGATGCCGTTCGGCGGCCACGGCTTTGGGCAGCGACTGGGCCGCGTCCTCTTCGTCAAACAGCGCCTGCCGTTGCAGGTTGCTGGTCTCCACGTAGTCCCGGTCCACGACCGTGATCCGGCCGACTCCGGCGCGGGCCAGGGCGGCGGCGCTGTAGCTGCCCAGCGCGCCGCAGCCGATGATCACCGCGCGGGAGGCCCGCAGGCGCGCCTGACCCTCCGCTCCCAGTCCCGCAAAGAGCACCTGCCGCGAGTATTTTTCGTCCAGAGGGTCGGGCACCGTACTATTATAGATTCGAGACCTGAGACCTGGAACCTGGAACCTGAGACTCGCGGTTTGTTGGGGTCTCAGGTCTCAAGTCTGAAGTCTCAGGTCCGAATCCTTGCCATTACCAATGCGGCATCGTTGGCTTGGCCTCCTTCTCGTCCTCTGCCTTCCTTTCGCGGCAGCCTACAGCCAGTACCAGGGCTTGCCTATCCGCGATCTCCGCATCGTCAACCTGAGTGCCGAAGACGAGAAGCGCCTGCTGGAATTGCTTCCCATCAAGCTGGGTCAGCCGTACCGGGCCGACCAGATTCGGCAGAGCATCGAACGGTTGTATGTGACGCTGCGGTTTGCCGAGCTGCAGGTGGATGCCGAGCGGGTGGGCGACGGCGTCCGGCTGACCTTCTTGAACAAGGAGAACTTCTTTATCGGCGGCGTCTCCGTGGAAGGCGTGCCCGCGCCCCCCAGGGACAGGCAACTGGAGGGCGCCGCCAGAATGGACCTGGGCACCGTCTGGACACAGGAAAAAGAAGACCGGGCCATCGATTCCATCCGTCGCCTGCTGGACGACAACGGGCTGTACCAGGCGCACATCGACGTTCGGAGGGAACCCGACCCGAACACGCGACAGATGGACATCCGCTTCCTGGTGACGCCCGGCGAACGCGCCCGCATCGGCGAAGTGCGCGTGACCGGCACCCCGCTGTTGCCCCCGGAGGCGATCCTGAAGCCGGCCAAGCTGAAGCCCGGCCAAAAGGTGACCGCGCGGCGGCTGCAGAGCGCGGTGGCCCGCGTGCAGGCCTACTACCAGAAGAAGAATTACCTGCAGGCGAAGGTGGGCATTGCCGAGCGGCATCACCTTCCCGACAAGAATCGGGTGGCGCTGACCCTGGAGGCCGATGCCGGGCCGCTGGTCGAAATCCGGATGGCCGGCGCGAAAATCTCCGCCCGGAGGCGCCGGCACCTGATCCCGGTGTACCAGGAGGGCGCCGTCGATCCCGACCTGGTCCGCGAGGGCGCCGACAACCTGCGCGATCATTTCCAGCGCCAGGGCCGCTTCGAGGCCCAGATCGTCTCCCGCCTCCACCCCGACGAGGGCGGCAAGAAGGTCCTGGTCGAGTATCACGTCGATCTTGGTCCCAAGCACAAGGTGGCCTCGGTTGAGATTCGAGGCAACCGCTATTTCAGCAGCCAGACCTTGCGCGAGCGCATGTTCACCAGCGAGGCCTCCTTGTTGTATCCCGGACGGTTCAGCCGCGACTTCCTGAAACGGGACGAGGAGACGATTCGCAATCTGTACGTTGCCAACGGGTTCGAGCAGGTGAAGATCACCTCCGATACGCTGGACCAGTATCGGGGCAAGAGCGGGAACATCGCTGTCATCCTTCATGTGGAGGAGGGCCCCCAGACGCTGGTGCGGCGCCTGACCATCGAGGGGAACCAGCAGATCGCGGCCGGCGAGTTGCGCGGCCTGGTGGCCTGCGGCGACGGCCAGCCGTACAGCGCCTTCAAGGTGTCCCAGGACCGGGAGATGATCCTCACTTATTACGTGAACCGCGGCTTTTCCCAGGCCAACCTGACCACCGCCGTGAAGCCCGCGGAAGGTCAGCCCAACCGCGTCGATCTGGCCTACACGATTGCCGAAGGCCAGCGGCGGTACGTGGACCAGGTGCTGGTCGGCGGGCTGGAGAACACGCGCCGCCACCTCGTCGAACAGCAAGTCCAGGTGGAGCCGGGCGAAGCGCTCAGCCAGGTCGATATGCTGGAGACCCAGCAGCGGCTGTACGAGTTGGGCATCTTCCAGAAAGTGGACATGGCGGTGCAGAACCCGGCCGGCCGCGAGCCATACAAGAACGTGGTGTTCGAGGTGGAAGAGGCGCGGCGCTGGACACTGCGCGTGGGCGGCGGCGCCGATGTGGCCCGCTTCGGCGGCAGCACCGCCAGCCTGGCCAACCCCGCCGGCCGCTTCGGCGTCAGCCCGCGCGTGTCGTTCGACGCCACACGGCTGAACTTCCGCGGCCTGGACCACACCGTGGCCTTCAAGTCCGCTTTGAGCACCCTGCAGAAGCGGGCCCTGGTCAACTACACGGCGCCGCGCGTCTGGAGGCCGGACCTGGACCTGTCGTTCGACGGGCTGTTCGACCGCAGCTTCGACATCCTGACGTTCGGCTCGCGCCGTCTGGAGGGCTCCCTGGCCCTCAAGCAGCGCCTCAGCAAAAGCGATACCGTCTTCTACCGGTACGCCTACCGGCGCGTGAACGTCGATGCCGACACCCTGAAGGTTTCCGTGCAGCAATTCCCGCTGTTATCACGGCCCGCGCGCGTGGGCATGCTGGGCGCCTCCTTCGTTCGCGACCGGCGGGACGACCCGGCCGAGTCGCACCGCGGCATGTTCCTGACCTTCGACGGCGGGATCTCGGCACGCCAGGTAGGCAGCGAGGCCTCGTTCGTGCGCGCCATCCTGCAGTTCACCTCCTACCACCGGGTCCATCGCACCTGGGTGCTGGCCCGCAACACGCAGTTCGGCATGGCCGAGCCGTTCGGCACGCCGCGCGCCGTCCAGTTGCTTCAGCCCGACGGGCAGGAGACCACCGTGTTCACCCGTGATCTGCCGCTGCCCGAGCGCTTTTTCTCCGGCGGCAGCAGCTCCCACCGCGGCTTCGGGGTCAACCAGGCGGGGCCGCGCGATCTGGCCACGGGGTTCCCCATCGGCGGCGACGCGCTGCTGATGAACAGCGTCGAGCTGCGCTTCCCGCTCATCGGGCCCAACATCGGCGGCGTGCTCTTCCACGACATGGGGAACGTGTTCGACCGGCTGCGCGACCTCTCCTTCCGCGTCCGGCAGAAGAACCTGACCGATTTCAATTACCTGGTGCAGGCGGCCGGCTTCGGCGTGCGCTACCGCACCCCCATCGGGCCGGTGCGCCTCGATTTTGCTTACAGCATCAATCCCCCGTCGTTCTACGGGCTGACCGGAACGGTTCAGCAATTGCTGGCCGGCGGCGGCCGCCGCGACTTGAATTCCCTGGGCCATTTTCAGTTCTTTTTCTCGATCGGACAAACGTATTGATTATGACCATCGAATTCACCACAAAGACACCAAGAGCACAAAGACCACAAAGCTTTCTTTGTGTGACTTTGTGTTCTTTGTGTCTTTGTGGTTCTCTTTCTGCCGAAATTGTAGATCGCATCGTGGCCAGCGCCGGCACCCGCGTCGTCACCCTGAGCGATGTCCGGGAGGCCTACGCGGTCCAGGCCATGCTGGACCGCACACCGATGGCGGCGCTGGATGAACAGCTCATCCGGAGCACTGCCGAACGATTGATCGATCAGCTCCTCATCCAGCAGGACATGGAATCGACGCGGATGGCCCCCACGTCGGAGGCGGAGCGCGACCGGCGGAGAGCCGAAATCATCAGTAACCTCGGCGGCGAGGCGGCCTTCCGCCGGGCGCTCGCCGACTACGGGCTGGATGAGGCCCGCTTCTGGGCGACGCTGGACCAGCAGATGAACGCGTTTCAGTTTATCGACCTGCGCTTCCGCTTCCAGGCGGCCGACGACGAGCAGGCCATCGAGCGCTACTACCGGGAGAAACTGGCGCCCAGGCTGCGCGAGCAGGGGGCCCCGGTGCCCGAGCTCAGCGCGGTCCGCGACCAGATCGCGCAGATCGTGGCCCAGGAACAGATTAACCAGGACTATGCGGCCTGGATCAAGGAGCTGCGGAGCCAGGTGACCGTCCGCTTTCGATAAGGACCAAGATCTTGAACCGCCGGACCAAACTCGCGCTCAGCATCATCGCCGGCCTGGCGCTGTCGCTGAGCCTTCTCCTCACCGCCGCTCTGGTGTACATCCGGGGCCCGCGCTTCCACCGCTACGCGCTGGAGCGCATCACTGCCCAGATCGAGAAGGCGACCGGGGGGCGGGCCGAGGTGCGCGACTGCCGCCTGCGGTGGCGCGCCTGGGAGGCGGAACTCGAGGGGCTGGTCATCCGCGGAACAGAAACAGAGGCGCGCCGGCCGCTGTTTGCCGCCGATTCCGTACTGATCCGGCTGAAACTCGTTTCGCTCCTCAAGCGCCAGATCGACTGGCGCCTACTGCGCGCCGTCCATCCCCGCCTGAATGTCTTCATCGACCCCCAGGGACATTCCAACATTCCGCCGCCCAAGGTGGAGCGGGCCGGGCCGGGCACGCTCGAGTTTCTCTGGTCGTTGCACTTCGACCGGCTGGAAGCCGTTGGCGGGGAACTGAGCTGGAACGGCCGGCACACTCCACTGAACTTTTCCGCCGAGAACGTCAACGCGGCGCTGGCCTACGAAGGCGCCCGGAACCTGTACCAGGGCTCCCTTTCGCTTTCCGCGGAGGCTCCCTCATACGGCGATTTGGCGCTGGCCGGAAAGCGGACGGGCCTACCCTCGCAACTGCGAGCCGAGGTGACGGTGAGGCCGGCCAGCTTGGAAGTCACCAAGCTGGTCTGGACCACAGCGGGTTCGCGAATCGACGCCACCGGGGCCATGGCGGATTTCGCCCAGCCGAAGATCACGGTCGATTACAGGGCGCGGCTCGAGGCCCGTGAACTGGCCGCAGCCGCCGGCCTTCCGGAACTGCGCGAGGGACGGGCCGCGGTCTCCGGCACGCTGGTTTACGACACAGTCCAAGGCGCTGTTCAGGCCTCCGGCGAGGTGCGGGCTGAGGGCCTGGGCCTGCGGCTGCCCGAAATGCCATTGTCCGGGCTGCGGGGATGGGCGCGTTTCGAGGCCGGCCGCGCAGGCATCGAAATCCCATCGTTCCGGCTGTTCGCGCTGGGCGGGGAACTGGCCGGCAGCGCCCGCGTGACGGAGCTTGCCAGGGGCGCTGCCATCCGCATTTCGGCCGGCCTGCAGGGCCTCAGCGCGCACCTACTGTCGCGCACCTTCTCGGCCGCCGGCCTGCCGCCGGAGCAGGTCCGGTGGGCCGGCTCGGTGGCCGGTCGCGCGGATATCGAATACCGCCTGCCGGTTCGAAGAGGCGCGGCGGGCGATTTGCGGGTGGAATCCGCGCTCACGGTTCAGCCCCCGTCAGTCACTCCGCCCGGCTTCCTTCCGCTGGCGGGTCGCGCACAAGTCGTCTATGCGCCGGCGCGCGGCCAGTTGGATGTCCACGACCTGTGGCTGCACACGCCCGGATCCACCATCAGCGCTGACGGCGCGCTGGGAACAGGAACGAGAGGGGGCCAGGCAAACTTACAGGTGGAGTTCACGACCACGAAGCTGGATGAATGGGGGCCATGGTTGGCCGCTCTGCGGCCCGGCCAGGCGCCCCTGCCGCTGGAAGTTGCCGGGCGCGCCGAGTTTCGAGGAGTGGTGCGGGGCGGCCTCCGCTCGCCGAGCTTCGAAGGCCGGGCGCTGGCCGTCAACTTTCGATATGCCGGCTCCCAGTGGGACCGGTTCAGCGGCCATGTGGCCTACTCTCCGCAACTGCTGCGCGCTACCGGGGCGCAGCTCGAGCGCGCCGGCGCTGCGGCGAAATTCGACCTGACGGCAAACCTGGAGAACGGCCGCTTGACCGAATCCACGCCCTTCTCCCTGCAGGCCACCATCGAGCGCGCGCCGCTCGACGACCTGCAGATTCTGGCCGGGACCTCGTACCCCATCCACGGAACACTGGAGGCCTCGATCCGGGCCACCGGAACCCGGCTGAATCCGCAAGGCGGCGGGTCCGTCGAGGTCACCAACGGAACGCTGGACGGCCAGCCGTTTGACAGCCTCCGCGCCGGCGTGAGTTTTGCGCAACAGGAAGTGCAGGCCGGCAATCTGGTGCTGCGGCGGGGCCGGTCACAGATCAGCGGCCATGCCTCCTACCGTTCCGCCGACCGCCGCTTCCGCTTCGAGCTGGCCGGCAACCGCATCTGGCTGGACGACGTGGCGCTACTTCGTTTCTCGGCCATCCCCCTCAGCGGACTGGCGAACTTCCACGGCTCCGGCGGCGGCACCCTGGAGCAGCCTTCGCTCGACGCCAGCGTCCAGATTACGGACCTGGCGGCCGGCGGGAGACTGCTCGGCAATCTCACGGCGAAAGCTGTGACACGAAACGGCACCCTGACTGCCAGCATGCAAACGCAGTTTGCGAGGGGCAGCGTGACGGCCCAACTGACGGCCGAGATGCGCGACAGCTTCCCGGCCAGCGGCCGCGTGGAGTTTGCCGGCGTAGATCTGGATCCGTTGCTGGGTGCGGCGGCGCGCGGCCGTGGCATCATCTCCAGCGCCGCGACGGGAACCGCCGACTTCTCCGGACCGCTGAGGAAGCCGGAGGAGATGACGGCCAGGGCGGAATTGTCCGGCCTGCGGCTGGGCCTGGAGCAGGCCGAGCTTCATAACCTCGGCCCCCTGCGCCTTTCCTGCCGCAACGGTCTGGTGCGGATTGAAGAGGCCCACCTGGCGGGGCTCCAGACCGACTTGCGGGTCTCCGGCACGGTGCGGGTCAGCGGTCCGCCGCCGGCGCGGTTCATCACCCTGCGCGCCGATGGCGAAATGAACCTGGCCCTGCTGCGCACCATCGACCCCGACCTGATTGGAACCGGACAGGTGACGCTGCAGGGCACCGCCGGCGGCACGCTGGCGCGCCCGCTGTTCACCGGGCGGGCGGAGTTTCAGGACGCCGGCATCGCGGTGCGCGACTTCCCCGTGGGCCTGAGCCGCATGCGGGGCCGGCTGACGTTCGACGCCAGCCGGCTGCGCATCGAGAGCCTGACCGCGCAGGTGGGAGGCGGCAACGTGCGCCTGACGGGATTCATCGGCCATGCCGCCGCCCCGCCGGTCTTCAGCCTGCAGGCGCAGGCCGACAACGTCCGGGTGCGGTATCCGCAGGGCGTCAGTTCGGTGCTGAGCGCCAACCTCCGGCTGACGGGCACCACACAGCAGGCGGTGCTTTCCGGCGACCTGACCGTCAACCGGGTGCGCTTCGAGCCGCGCTTCGATCTGGCCACCACCTTGGGCCTGGTGCGTGGGCCGGCCGCCGTGCCGGTCACCGGCAGCCTTGTGAATCGCCTTCAACTCAACATCCGCGTGAACTCCTCGCCCAACCTCCAGTTTGAATTATCGCGGGCCCGCAACCTGGAGCTGGAAGCCGGCCTGCGTCTGCGCGGGACCGCCGCCACGCCCAGCGTGCTGGGCCGCGTCAACCTCACCCAAGGCGTGATTAACTTTGCCGGCACCAGGTATGCCATCAACCGCGGCGACATCAGTTTTGTCAATCCCGTGCAGATCCAGCCGGTGGTCAACCTGAGCCTGGAAACGCGGGTGCAGCAGTACGACATCACCATCGATATCAACGGGCCGACCGATAAGCTGAGCGTGAGCTACCGCTCCGACCCGCCCCTGCCGCCCAACGAGGTGCAGGCCCTGCTGATCACCGGACGAACGCCGAGCGCGTCGGCCACGGCGCCCGCCCAGACGCTCCCGGAACTCGGCGCCAATACCGTCCTGGCGCAGGCCCTGAACATGGCCGTCAGCAGCCGCATCGAGCGCATCTTCGGCGTCAGCCGGTTGAAGATCGACCCCCAGGTCGGCGGCCCGGAGACCAACCCGGGCGCCCGCATCACCATGGAACAGCAGATTACCCCGGACCTCCGCTTCACTTACATCACCAACCTGGCCTCCAGCCAGCAGCAGGTCATCCAGGTGGAATGGAGCGTGGACGAGAACTGGTCGGTGCTGGCCGTCCGCGACCGCAACGGCCTGTTCGGCATCGACCTGCGGTGGCGAAAGCGCTTCCGATAGTTTAGAGTTAACCACGAAGCCGCCAAGGACACGAAGTTTCACGAAGCTTTGTGGTTCACCTGTGAAAGCCTACAACCAGCAGCGGGCCGAGATGGTGAGCCGGCAACTGCGCGGGCGCGGAATCCGCGACCAGCGCGTGCTGCAGGCCATGCTGGAAGTGCCCCGCCATGAGTTCGTAGCTCCCGAATTCCGCCACCAAGCCTATGACGACCGGCCCCTGCCTATCGGCGCCGGCCAGACAATTTCGCAACCGTACATGGTGGCCATCATGACCGAGTCGCTGGGCCTGCGAGGACACGAGAAGGTGTTGGAGATCGGGACAGGGTCGGGCTACCAGGCGGCTGTGCTGGCCCGGCTGGCGGCGCGCGTCTACACCATCGAGCGGGAACGCGAGTTGGTTGATACGGCGCGGGGGATCCTGGGGCGGCTCGCTGAGGCCGGCCTGCTGGAGCTTTCGCGCCTGGAACTCATCGAGGGCGACGGCACCGAAGGCTATGCCGCCGCCGCGCCCTACGACGGCATTCTGGTGGCTGCCGCCGCGCCTTCCGTCCCCCGCGCCCTGGAAGAGCAGCTTGCCGAGGGCGGCCGGTTGGTCATCCCCGTCGGCAACCTCGATTACCAGCAGTTGCGCCTGATCCGCAGGGTTTCCGGGCAGTTGGCTGCCTCCGTTGTCAACGAGTGCCGCTTTGTCCCTTTAGTGGGCCGCCACGGCTGGCCTGCCTGACAGGACCGGCACACGAATGTGGATGTCTTCGGTTATTATGGAGTAGGAATGACGGTCAAGGAAGAGATCCATCGTTTGGTCGACGAGCTTCCCGCGAACCAGGCCGAATTGGCGCGTCAGATGCTTCAGGATCTGTGCGATGCGGCCGATGCGAACGGCCCGCCGCTTGACCCCGAGGCCCTGGCCTCGCTGGATCGCGGTCTGGCCGACATCGCGGCCGGACGCGTGAAGAGCCTCGAGCAATACAAACGCGAACGCCAGTCGTGAGTTACCACGTCAGCCTATCGTCGGAAGCCGAGAAAGCTCTCGATCGTGTCGACCGCGTGATGGAGGAACGGTTGCGCGCACGTTTCCAACAGCTTGTGCCTGATCCGTTCGATCCCCGCCTCTCATCTCCGCTGATTCACCGTGCAGGAGTTCGAAAATCCCGCGTAGGGGGTTGGCGAATTCTGTTTACCGTGGACCGCGAAGCCCGAGTAATATACATTGCTACAATCGACACACGCGG
>JAPKYU010000246.1 GCA_026394175.1 Acidobacteriota bacterium
GCTTCCCTCCGGCCCCCACAGCGCAATCCTTGGGCACGCAGTGAAGTGAATTATGGAGCGCTTGGTCTCATGAAAGTGTAAAGTATGTGCCCGGTCCATTGTGTAAACGATGTGCCCGTCCGCACAATCCTTTCGCCCCAGCCGGAGCTTCCGGCTGCCCGCCCGTAAAGTAAGTGGCATTGGGCGAGCCGCCGCGCTGCAGGCAGCCGCGGGCACGGCCCTACTTGGGGAAGTATTTCTGGAAGAAGGCGACCATGTCGCGGAACATTTGTGGCGTGCGGTCGCCGCCGTATTCCTCGCGCAGGCGCACCTGGCACTCGATCCCCAGCTTGTCCATGCGCTCTTTCAGGAAGAAGCCGAAGCGCGGATGATGGATGCCGGCGCCGGGCTTGGCGTCGGGCGGCAGCGGCTCATTGGGCTCGGAATAGAACATGAAGACCGGGGGGTCGCCGGCGCTCAGGTGGGTGATGGGCGAGGCGTCTTCGAACAGGCGGTAAGCGCGTGCGGTCTTCAACTCCTCACCCTTGAGGCCATACAAGGTTTCCAGCGCGGGGTGCTGCGAAGCGGGAATGCCGATGAGCTTCTCGATGGTCCGCGGATCGTAACTGCTCTGCGCGCCGATGACGCCCATGGCCGACAGGCGCGTCGATTGCCGCTTCACCGGGTCGCTGCCGGCACCATCCGCCATGTCGTCGTGGAAGCCGATCCACAGCGACATGCCCGCGCCCGCCGACCCGCCGGAGGCGGCAAACGCTTTGGGGTTCAGGTTCCACTCCCGCGCTTTCGAGCGGAGGAACTGGACCGCGCGGGCGCCGTCGTGCATGGGGCCGGGATAGGGCGCCTGCGTCGAGTAGCGGTAGTTGATGGAAGCCACCGAGATGCCGTTCTCCAGGCAGGCCTCCAGCAGCGCCACCGCCACGCCGCGCTTGTCGCCCCCGACAAAGCCGCCGCCGTGGATGAAGACCACCAGCGGCGTGGGCCGCTCGCTTTTCGCCTTATACAAGTCCAGGACGTTTCGCTCGTGCGGGCCGTAGGCGGCGTTCTCGACGTCCGCCGGCCGCGCCGGCCTCGGCTGCGCCTTCTGCTCTTGCGCCAGAACGCTCGCCGGCGCGAGCAGGAGCGCGAGCGGCAGCGCAAGGAGCAAGGCGCCGGTCCATGAGCGGTAGCGTTTCATAGTGTGCTCCTGTGTTCACTACGGATGCACGCGGACAATCATCCGCGCTTATCCGTGTCTGAAGATTATACGGGTTTGTCGCCCGGCGAACGCCGGCCACGAAAGAAAAGATGCTACCTGGTCGGAACCAAAACGGGACTGCTGACCCTTCCGGCCGCGGAAACCGTGAGCAACACATTTCCCGACGCTCCCTCGGGCACCACAAAACTCACCTGGTAAAGGCCGACCGAACCAGGCGCCAGGCCACTGAAGACGACGTTGGCGCTCCAATCGCGCATAACCACTGTCACTTGAGCTACCGTGACAGCGAAAGGAGCGGAGGGTGCGGGAACGCCGGAGGGTACCGCCGGGCTGGTGGCCCCCAAGCCGGCGACAAACAGGGTCAAAACCTCGCCCGCCACGGCCGGATTGTCTGCGTTCACCAGCGCGCCCGTCGCGGCGTGGATAATGCTGCCGTTGATAATTGCGGGCGCCACGGGCACAACAAGCACCACCAGGGTTGTGGCGCCATCCAAGGTGGTCACCTCGACCAGGGCCTGAGCGCCGGTAACCTCAAAGGGGAACTGGAAATTGATTTGCGTGGGCGAGACGAAGAACAAAGGCGCGGGCTGCCCGTTGACCGTAATGGAGGTGCCGGCCAGCGTGGTGGGCAAGGGCAGACCGGGGGCCGACGCCTGGGAGACGGCCAGTCGGGTTCCGAACAGCGACACAATGGCGCCGGGGGCCACTGCCGCCTGGAAGTTCGCGGCGTTGACCACGCCCTGGGCCAGCAGGTCCGGCCCGGCCTGCGCGGCCTGCAGGCTGATCTGGTACACGCCGCGCCCATAGGTGCAGGCGGTCAGCGTCTGCGATCGCGCATCCAGAGCCAGGGAAGTGACAATCGAGCTGGGCAGCCCCACGTTGAACGAGGACCATGAAGCGCCATCGTCGCTGCGGAACACGCCCATGTCGGTGGCTACGTAGATGGGGCCGCTGGGATCCACTACCACCGCGTTAGCCGGAGCGTCCGGCAGGTTTCCGTTGATTTCCGTCCAGGTGTATCCGGCGTCGGCAGTCCGGAAAACGTGCCCCGTGCCAAAGCCCCAGACCGTGAGATAGGCGGTGCCGGGAAGTCGCGGGTCGACGGCAATGGAGGTCACCGTGCGGTTGGGCAGGCCGCCGCCGCTGCGCGATGATCCTGACCCGTTGGAAACCGAGATCCGCCCGTCGCTGCTGCCGCTGTAGATGCTGCCGTCCGGGGAGACGGCGATGGCGGTCAGCGTGCCCCCGTTGGTCAGGTCTCCGCTGACCGCGGTCCAGGTGTCTCCCCTGTTCGAGGAGGCCCATAGACGGTAGGTCCCGAAGTAGAGCACCGGGGTATTGCCC
>JAPKYU010000011.1 GCA_026394175.1 Acidobacteriota bacterium
CACGCTTTCCGGCCGCAGTGCGGGATTGGGGGCCGGAAACAGATAGAGTTCGCGGATGGTGGGGTTCCGGAACCCGCGCGCCACCGAAGCCGCCAGCGAGTACCGGTCGGTCAGTTGAAACGAACCGCCAAGTTCCGGGACCGCAATCCCGCCGTAGAGCGAATGTTGGTGGTAACGGAAGCCGGCGGTAAGTTTCAGTTTCCCGGTCGCAGTCCATTGAGCGCGGCTGAAGGCGCCGCCGTCGGTCAACTCATGCCGGCCGTAGTCCAACCGCGCAAGCACGTTTTGTGCCCGGCCGCCGTAGCGATTCACATCGCCACCCACGTCCACGACCAGGCTGGGCGCCACGGCGATGGTCTGCTGGAGACGGCCGCCGTTCATCTGGTCAACCGAGCGGAAGCCGTCGGTGATGAAGTGCCGACCGTAGCCGCCGTACAGGCGGACGTAACCGGCCGTTTGCTCGTAGGCGTCGTCCAGGTTGAGACTGAAGCCGCCGCGTCCGACTCGCGCGTAGGCATTGTTCAAAGGGGCCTGCACGGGTCCGGGGTCTTCCACGTGGAAGAAACCATAGCGGCCCTGGAGCGATGCCCGCCAGGCACGGCTGAACTCCCGGCCCAACGCGGTTGAAACATCCTGGCTGCGGAAGGCCGAGCTGGGCCGGTCGCCGCCGGTGTGCGAAACGCCGGCAGTCAGGTTGTAGAAGGAGCGGGCGGACCGGCCGCCGTGCGCCAACTGATGCTGCCCGGTCAGGTAGGATCCGAGACTGGAACGCAGACGGGTGTGGATGCCCGCGGCCGGGCGGGTGGGCTTGATCTCGATGGCCCCGGCCATGGCATTGCTGCCGTACAGCACCGACGCCGGCCCCTGGGTCACGCTCACGCTTTCGGCATCCGAGAGGCTGTAAAAATCCGGCAACGGGTGCCCCATCAGGCCCTGAAAATCCGGTCTGCCGTCGATCACCACCAAAACGCCGGTATTGGGCTGTCCCCCGATTCCCCGGATGGAGACGCCGCCGGTTCCGTTGGTGGCGATGCCGTAGCCCATCATGCCGCGCCGGGTTATGAAGGCGCCCGGGACCAGTCTCTCCACGGCGTCGAACACGGTGCGGGCGCCGCTGCGGTCGATCTCCATCGCGCTGCCGGTGATCGGCGCATCGGCCGCCTCTCGGACCACCACGTCGATGGTGGTATGCACCAGGGCGGGCACCAGCCGCAACACCACGGTCCCGCTTTCGGCGGAGCGAATATTGCGGGAGACAGGCTCGAAACCGGCGGCCACCACGCGCACCTCGGCAGGCAGCCCGCAGGCGGACTCCGCGATCCCGTCCTCCGTGGTCCGCAGGGAAACGCGGGCGGCGGGCCGGTCCTGGCACGAAAGCGTGACAACCGCGCCGGGAACAGCGGCGCCTGAGGTGTCGAGAACCTGAAGGCGCAGGTCCGCCGCATGGGCGGAGAGGTGAAGGATGAGGGCTGCGAGCAGCGCCGGCAGTTTGCGTCGCATGGGTTACACTCCTGGAAAGGAAGGGAGTGTAGCACACTTCCTGAATTCGTGATACGAAAACCGCGGCCCGGAATGAGCAAGCCGCCGGGACGCGCGCCCGCTGCTTCCGGCCCGCCGCTTGCCACCTGAGGCGCGCCGCCTGTAGGCTATAACTTGGAGGGAAAAAGAACATGACACTAAGCGAGGGACTGCTGCCCGAGTTCGATCAGGAAATGGCCAACACCCGCAAAGCGCTGGAGCGGGTGCCGGACGGCAAGCTGGGCTGGAAACCGCACGAAAAGTCGGGAACCATGGGATGGCTGGCCACGCACATCGCCATGATCCCGCATTGGACCGAGGTGATCGTGCGCCAAACGCAATTTGACATGGCGCCGCCGGGAAGCCCACCGTATGTTCCTCCGTCGGCCGGCTCGGTCAAGGAAATCCTGGGGCTGTTCGATAAGCACGTCCCCGCCGCGCGGGCCACCATTGCCGGGGCCTCCGACGAGGAGCTGCTGAAGTCCTGGAGCCTGCTGTCGGGCGGCAAGCCCATTCTCACGCTGCCGCGGATCGCGGCGCTGCGCGGCGTGATCATGAACCACCTGATCCACCACCGCGGCCAGTTGACTGTGTACTTACGGCTGAACAACGTGCCGGTGCCGGCGCTGTACGGCCCCTCAGCCGACGAAAAGACGATGTAGGGCCAGTAGCGTCTGACGGCTTACGGCTGTCGGCTGACGGCCCACGGAAAAGCCAAACCGATAGCCGACAGCCGCTTATTTCAACACCTTGATGCGGATGTTGCGCCAGCGAGCCTGGTAGGGCTTGAACTTGTCCTTGGGGATCTGGTGAACCTGCAGGCCGATGATGCCCCGCGGCGTCATCGAGTCCTTGAAATCGGCGCACAGGATGCCGTTCACCCAGGTCTTGATGGACTCGCCGCGGCACTCCACCTGGTACTTGTTCCACTGGTTGTCTTTGAACGCCGCCTTGGCCCGCGGCTTGTTGGTGAAGTCGTCGAGGAAGACGGCGCGGCGCGCCTCGTCGTACACGTTGCCGCAATTGCCGGTGGCGGCCGCGGCAATCTCCACCTGGTAGCCGTACACGCGGTCCGGCGGCGCCTTGCGCGTGATCTCCTTGCCGTCGCGCAGGATCTTGAACACCCGCTCCTCGCGCGCGACTTCGCTGCGGAACTGGACGCCGGAATTCAACTCGGGATCCACCTTCACCTGGAATTCCAGGATGAAGTTGCCGAACTCGCGATCGGTGCACAGGAAGCTGTTGGGACTGCCGAGAACCGCGGTCCCCACGATCATCCCATTCTCGGCCTTGTAGGCGGCCGTGCCGCTGTGGACCGACCACCCCTTCAGGCTCTGGCCGTCAAAGAGCTTCTCCCATCGCTGGGCGGAAGCCGTAGCAGCCAAGGCGAACACCAATACCAAGCATGCGATAAGCTTTCGAATCATAGCTCACTCCTCCAAATCCCCAATGCAGCCGGGGACAAACTCCGCATTCCGCACTGAATCAGGCGGCTTTGGCCGGCGCGGCGGCCTGCGACGCCGCCGGAATGTGCTT
>JAPKYU010000145.1 GCA_026394175.1 Acidobacteriota bacterium
GGGTTGGCGTTCTTGAGATCGTGGATCAACTGCGCAATGTCCTCGATCGAATAGATGTCGTGGTGCGGCCGCGGCGAAATCAGTTCGACCCCGGGCGTCGAATAGCGCAGCTCGGCGATGTACTCGGACACCTTCTTGCCGGGCAGTTGGCCGCCCTCGCCCGGCTTGGCGCCCTGCGCGATCTTGATTTGCAGCTCGTCGGCGTTGACCAGGTAATGGCTGGTGACGCCGAAGCGCCCGGAAGCCACCTGTTTGACGGAGCTGCGGCGCGAATCTCCGTTGGCGTCCGGCAGGAAGCGCTCTTCCTCCTCGCCGCCTTCGCCGGTGTTGCTGCGGGCGCCGATGCGGTTCATGGCGATGGCCAGCGTTTCATGGGCCTCGCGGCTGATGGAGCCGAACGACATGGCCCCGGTCGCAAACCGCTTCACGATCTCGGCGGCCGGCTCGACTTCCTCGAGCGGCGCCGCCGCGCCGTTCGACTTGAACTTCAGCAGGCCACGCAGGGTGCACAACCGCTCGTTCTGCTCATCGACCAGGCGCGAGTATTGGCGGAAGGTCTCGGCGTTGTTGCCGCGCGTCGCCTGCTGCAGCCGGGTGATGGTATCGGGGTTGAACAGGTGATACTCGCCGTCGCGCCGCCACTGGTACTGGCCGCCCGCCTCCAGGTCCGTTTCGGCCTGCGAGAGCGGGCGGAAGGCCTGCTCGTGGCGCCGGCGGGCCTCGCTGGCGATCTCGTCCAGCCCCACGCCCTCGATGCGCGATGGCGTGCCGGTGAAGTAACGCTCCACCAGCGCGCTGTTCAGCCCGATGGCCTCGAAGATCTGCGCGCCGCGGTAGCTTTGCAGCGTGGAGATGCCCATCTTCGAGAAAACCTTCAGCAGTCCCTTGTTGACGGCCTTGATGTAATTCCGCACCGCCTTCTCCGGGGTGATCTCGGGCGGCAGCAGGCCCCGGTTTACCACGTCGGTCAGCGTCTCGATGGCCAGATAGGGGTTGATGGCGCTGGCGCCGTAGCCGATCAGCAGAGCGTAGTGCATCACCTCGCGCGGCTCGCCCGACTCCACCACCAGCGCCACCTGCGTGCGCTGGCACTGGCGGATCAGGTGATGGTGCACGGTGGAGAGCGCCAGCAGGCTGGGGATGGGCGCCCGCTCATCGTTGATGCCGCGGTCGGAAAGCACGATCAGGCTGAAGCCGCGGCGCACGGCATCCGACGCTCTGGCGCACAACTCCTCCAGCGCCTCCGCCATCGGACGGCCCGAGCCGTTGGCCCGGAACAGCGCCGGCAGCGTGGTGGCCAGGAAGTCGCCCCGCGACAGGTTCCGCAGTTTTTCCAGGTCGCGGTTGGTCAGGATGGGGTGCGGCAGCTTCAGCAGGTGGCAGTGCTTGGGCTCTTCGGCCAGGATGTTCCGCTCGTTGCCGATGAAGCTGGTAAGCGACATCACCATTTCTTCCCGGATGTGGTCCACGGGCGGGTTGGTCACCTGGGCGAAGAGCTGCTTGAAGTAATTGAACAGCGGCTGGGGCTTGTCGGAGAGCACGGCCAGCGGCGTGTCGGTGCCCATGGAGCCGAGCGGCTCCTCGCCGCGGGCCGCCATGGGGGCCATGATGAACTTCAGGTCCTCGGCGGTGTACCCGAAAGCGCGCTGGCGATGCACCAGCGTCTCGTGGTCGGGCGGGTGCACGCGGGGCGGCTCCGGCAGCGCCTCCAGCGTGATCTGGTGCTCACGCAGCCACTCGGCATAAGGGCGGCGCGCGGCCATGCGCGCTTTCAGTTCCTTGTCGTCGATGATGCGGCCTTCCTGCGTATCGACCAGGAACATCTTGCCCGGCTGCAGCCGCCCCTTGTAGCGCACTTCCTCGGGCCGGATGGGCAGGACGCCGGTTTCCGAAGCCATCACCGCCAGGTCGTCATGCGTGACCAGGTAGCGGGCGGGGCGCAGGCCGTTACGATCCAGCGTGGCGCCGATCAGCCGGCCGTCGGTGAAAACGATGGCCGCCGGGCCGTCCCACGGCTCCATCAGCGAAGCGTGGTACTCGTAGAAAGCCCGCTTCTCCGGCTTCATGTGGGGGTTGCCGCTCCAGGCCTCCGGGATCAGCATCATCATGGCGTGGGGCAGCGCGCGGCCGGTCTGCACCAGCAATTCGACGGCGTTGTCCAGGTTGGCCGAATCGCTGCCGTCTGCCGCGACGATCGGGAACAGCTTCCGGATGTCGTCGCCGAACAGCGGCGAGGCCAGCACCGA
>JAPKYU010000647.1 GCA_026394175.1 Acidobacteriota bacterium
AGATCCTCATGCTCTTCCGTAAGAATGACGTTCGACGCGCCTTCGGGGGGAAAGGGGGCAGCCTGAACTGCGCAGTTCTTCACGAAACTCCGCATACCGTTCGGCCCTGTCCTAAGCCGTTGCGCCACGACGAAACCGATGTGTGCTGGCGGGGGTTGCTTGCCGCATCACACAGCGTGGCGTGGACCGGCGCGAAACCTTCTCTTCCGATGAGGACCGGCAGAGGATGAAAGCGGAATGCTGGATATGGGATGGTGGCGGCGTCAGCCCCCGGCGGATTGGTACCAGGTTCTGAACGCCGAGGGACTCGAGTCTGACTCCGCCAGCCAAGAATCGCGCAGTTCAGGCTAACCCCGTTTCCCCGGCAGCCAGGCACTATCCCAACTCCTCGTTGCGACATGCGCCGGGGCGCGATGCCGCGCTACAACCGGCGGCCGGCAGGCCACGCGTAGCGGTTTCGTCTTATACTGACAGCGCGCCGTCGGTTTCGTTCCGCGCCTTCATTGCCTTATGTACAGAATCGGCCTTGGCTCGCTCATTGGCAGGCTCGTCCTTCTCCTGACCACAACAGGCCGCAAGAGTGGCCTGCCCAGGGTTACGCCGCTCGGATATGACGAGATCCAAAACGCGTTCTACATCGGGTCGGGCATCCGGGGCGCCGAAAGCGATTGGTTCAAGAACGCGAAGGCTAATCCTCGCGTTCACATCAAGGTGGGGTCCCGACAGTTCGATGGCATCGCCGAGGCAGTGACCGACCCAAGCCGGATAGCCGACTTCATCCAGTCCCAACTGCGTCGTCACCCCTGGATGGTCGGCGCCATATTGGCTGCCGACGGCCTGTCGCGCGACCCCACTCGGGAACGTCTTGAAGCTTACGCGGCGAAGCTGGCGATGCTCATCGTGCGACCGATCGAACGAACCGGAAAGGGAGCCGGGGGAAAGGGGGGAAAGGGGGCCGGAAAGGAGAACTCCGGATGCCGTTCGGCCCTATCCTGAGCATTGTGCCATGATGAACGCGAGGTATTGTCCCTGAAGCTGCGTGAACGGGGTTTCCATTGGATTGCTACCTGCTGGCTTGCAGCTTGATGGTCTTGATCTGGCAGGGGCCCAGCTTCAGCAGGCGCTGGCCGGCCGGGCCGGCATCTTCCTCCAGCAGGTTCACCTCGCGAAACTCCCGTTTTTGGCCCAGGAATTCCGCCGGTGTTTCCGCGGCGCGGCCTTCGATCTCGTAGAGGCGCACCAGGATGGAAGCATCCTGGTCGGCCTTCTTGACCGCACTGAGGACCAAGTTGTCGGCCGTGAAGGAGCCGAACGAGCGCGTCGGCGGAAGCGACTTGCTCGACAGCCGGTCCACCACGCTCACCGGCTGCAGTGGATTGTTGAAGTCCATGCCCGTCCGGTAGGCCTTGGCGGCCTTCCAATCGCCGCGCGCCGCCGAAAGCGAGTAGCGGAAAACATAGGTTCCGGCGGGCGGGTACTGCATCGAGGTGACCTCCTGCCCGCGGACGACCTTGACCGACGTGTAGCGTGGGCCGCGCAACATCTCCCCGCGGATCAGGCCCTCGCCGATCTTCAGCAACTGCTGATTGGCGGCGATGGTCAGGCCCCATTCGGAATTCCCCGCGTGGACCCAATCATGGATGTGGCGGACCTGCCTCCAAGAGTCGGGCTTGATCTCATCGACGGCCCGGGGACCCGACCCGGGCATGATGTTGTCGAAGGAATTGGCGCCGAACGGCACGCCGTAGTGAATCGCCGGGTTCTGCTGCTGCAGCGGGAAGAGCTGTTGCAGCCGGACAAGGCGCTGTCCGCGCCAGTCGATGGTGTTCTCGATCTCGACCCGGTTCAGCCCGCGATACAGCGTGATGCGCTGGACCATGGGGATGTCGGCGATCTGCCCGAAAATTCGGATGACCGCGCGGATCGCGTTGTTTTCCTCCAGCTCCACGGAGTTGACGGCGTTGGGGATGGTGCGGCCGCTCAGCGGCTCGATGCCAATGTAATTACCGCCGCGCTCCTCGATGGCCACGATTTCCATGTCGCGGCAGACGTCGCGGCCGAGCGCCTTGTCGAAAACCGCCACGCGGCCCGTGGCCCGGTCCACGGTCACGCGCAGGAACTCGTTCTCCAGCACGTCGGAGCCAAGCGAGCGCCGTGATTCTTTCAGGTCGTTCTCACGGTCGAGCTTGACCTGCGCGGCGCCGGGAAGGTTCTCGGGTTGGTCGCTTGCCGCCAGGTAGTAAGTCTTGTAGCCCAGCGAGGGAACGCCCTGGGCGACGAAGATGACATCGAGGGCGCGGGAAATATTCTCGCTGTATTGCTGAACGTAAAAAGGAATGGATTTGCCGGCTTCGTCCAGCAGGCGCAGTCCTTTCTTGTACTCCGCGATGTCGGCGGGCGAAACGTCGCCGTACAGGGTGAGGTGCGCCCGCACCACGTCGTCCCGCTGCCAGCCCAGGGGATTGAACACCACGATGGGGAAGCTCTTCTCGATGGGGATGCGGACGCGCTCGGCAATGTTGCGCAGCATGTCGCGCAGGATCTCGCCGCCCTCCAGCACGGAGAGCGTCATGTAAGCGCGCTTGCGGTCGTCTCCGGTCCAGCCGCCCTGGCCGTCGTGGTTGTGGTCCATCGATTCAATCAGCTTCTTCCACAGGAAGTCGAGTTGGCTCTTCGGGTAATCGGCGTAACCGAGGGCGTAGTTGATGGCCGCGAACTTTTCGGCCGCCAGCAGCGTGCTGGTGGCCGGAACAATCTGCGGCCAGAGATGCGGCAGCGAGGAGACGATGTTGGGCCAGGAGGTGTTGATCTCGCCCGACGTTTCGGGAATATTTTGGCTCCCGGCGACACGCCGGAAAAAATCGATCGGGGTGGCCAGGATAAACCGTGCGACGCCCGACTGGTTGGCTCGTTGCACCGCTTCTACCAAATCATCAGGCGGCGACCACAGATCGGTGCCCCAGTTCATCAGGATCGGCCCGTCAGTGGTGGCCTGGACGTCCGACAGGTCCTTTTTCATTCTCTCGATCTTTTCGGCATCCTGCGTCTTCTGCGAGGTAAGGAAAGTGCCCCAGCCGTAACCCTTCAGCGTGTTCCAGACGAGCACCTTCGAGCCATCCAAGGCCTTCCAGCGGAAAAGCGATTTATCGGTCGGTCCCATGCGGGTCATAACCATGAAGGGCGTTTTCGACTGCGCCAGAATCTGCGGGAATTGGGGCGTGTAATCGGGCAGGTCACCGAGGTGCGCCACCTGCGGATCGACGCCGAAAACCGTCCGGGCATAGCGCTTGCCGAGCGCCATGTTGCGGGCATGGACCTCGCCGTCGGGCAGGCCCTGGAAGATGGCGGCCCATTTCGGCGCGATTTCGATGCGGCCTTCCTTGACCAGTCGTTTGAAGTCGTCCAGTTCGGGCAGTCCTTTGTGCGTCTCCACGTAGTTGGCGACAAAAACGTTGTCTTCGAGCAGGAAGCGGAATTCGGCCGATTCCTTCGCCAGCTTGATGGCCTGGGCGATAATGCCGTTACCGCGTGCCAGGCATTCCTCGCGCGTTCCGCCCCAAAAGAAATCCAGGTGTGAAAATGGCGTAAAGTACACTTCCGGGCCGCGGCTGCCGCTCGCCTGTGCCTGGGCGGAAGGCGGCCAGGCAAGAACGGCCAGAACGAAGAGGGCAATCAACAATCGCTGATTCATTTTCGTACCCCGGGAGCCATCCGCAGATTGCTACATGCGCCGGTGGCGCTGGAAGACCTCGACCGGGTCGTCGCCGCGGGCGAATTCCGCGCGGGCCTCGTCTTCCATCCCGCTGATCCGTTCGCACTCGCTCAGCACCTGCAGAGCAAGGTGTTTGGGAATCACCAGCACGCCGTCCAGATCGCCGAAGATGAAATCACCCGGATCGACCCGGACCGTCTCGGTGGTTTCTCCCGAGAGCAGGATGGGAACCTGGCAGCTCATCATCATGTAGCGGCCGAAGGCTTCCACCGGGTTGCCGTACCGGGCGAACACGGGGAAGCCCATGGAGATAAGCCGGCAGCTATCGCGCGTGGCGCCGTCGATGAGCGCGCCGACCGCGCCCCGGGCCCGGGCCGCGGTGGCGCTCAGTTCCCCATACAGCGCCACGTTGAAGGGAGTGCCGCGGTCGCGCAGTTCGATGCAGGGGGCGGTCATCTGGTTGATCATCCCGATGCGCCGGTGCCGCCCGGCCTCGTCCCGCTCACAGGTCATGGTGCCCTTGATGGTGAAGGCCGGACCCGCCAGCTTCATCTCCGGCGCCAGCGGGCGGAGCTCGTGCGACAAAACCTGGTTGGGCAGGCCGAGGGTCTCCAGAACATCGTAGACCACGCCGCCATAAAGGCGCCGGTAACGGGCGCAGATTTCCTGCATGTTGACGGTGACGGTTTGTGCTGACTGGTCCATGTTCTCACTCCTGATCCGGGAATTGCGGCGGGTAGGTCCGCCGCGCCGTCTCAATACAGAAGCATCCCTCCATCGATGTATAGCGTGGCCCCGGTCACATAATCGGATTCCGAAGAGGCCAGAAACACGGCCGCCCCAACAATATCGTCGGCGGCGCCCAGCCGCTTCAAGGGGATTTTGCCGAGGCAGCGGTTGAGGTTTTCCGGGACCGACAGCGCCTCGCGATTCATGTCGGTCAGAATGGCGCCGGGCGAAATCGCGTTGACCAAGATGCCGTGCTCGGCCAGCTCGAAAGCTAGAGACTTGGTCAGCATCATGAGCCCGCCTTTGCTGATGGCGTAGGCCGAGCGGTCGCGCAGCGGGTGGTGATCGTGGACGGTGCTGATGTTGATGATCTTGCCGCCCCCGCTTCCCATCATGGCTTCCGCGGCCTTCTGGCTGAGAAAGTAAGGGCCCTTGAGATTGACCGCAAGGGTGCGGTCCCAGGTCTCCGGCCGGGTGCGGAGGAAGGGCTCGCGGAACTCGACGCCGGCATTGTTCACCAGGATATCGAGGCGGCCGAACTGAGTAACAGCCGCCGCGACCAGCCGGTGGTGCTCGGCGAGATCGGCGACATCGGCGCGCAGCGGCGCCGCGCGGCCGCCCGCGCCGCAAATCGTGCGCACCACCTCCTCGGCCAGCCCGTCGCTGCTCGGGTTGGAGTTGTTCACGATTACCGCGGCGCCTTCCCGCGCCAGACCCGCCGCGATGGCGCGCCCGATGCCGCGTGAGGCGCCGGTCACAATCGCCACTCGATCTTTCAGCCTCATTCGACCTCCAAACAGGTGTCAGGTGCCAGGTGCCAGGTGTCAAGGAGAAACAGGCGCGGCACCTGAGGCCTGGCCGGGATGTCTCAACAACGACCAAAGAACCACGGCCGCCAGAAGGTGCATGGATCCGGCCAGAACGAACACGATTCCATAGGAGTAGCGGCTCAACAAGAAGCCAACCAGTTGAGTAAAGAGGATGCCTCCGGCGCTGCCGGCCGTCCCCATCAACCCCAGCACCGAACCGACCACTGCTTGCGGGAAGAAGTCGGGAATCACGGCGGCGGTGTTGATGAACCAGCAGTACACCACGAAGGCCACCACCGCGATCAAGGCGATGGCCACGGCCGCGGAAGGAGCCTTGGCCGTCAGCATGCCCAGCGGGGCGATGATGCCGGCCACATAGAGCACGCGCGTCCGCGCCGCGGCGGGCTGCCAGCCGCGGTGGATGAGCCGGTCCGAGATTACTCCGGCCAGCATGCCGCCCGCAGTGCCGGCCACGAACGGCATCCAGGCGAACAGCCCGATGTCCCGCAGGCTGAACCCGCGCTCCGCTTTCAGGTAGTCCGGAATGTAAAAGAGGTAAAAGTACCAGACCGGATCGGAGACGAACCGGGCCAGCACCAGGGCCAGCACGTTCCTGTTTTTCAGCAGGTCGATCCAACGCGCGTGGCACAGGCTTCCAGCCTGTGCCGAAGGGCTGTGCGGCCCGGCCTCTTCGAGCGCGGCCAGCTCCTCGCGGCTGATTCGCGGGTATCGCTCGGGAACGCGGTACATCCACAGCCAGCCGACTGCCCAGAGCAAACCGAGTGCCCCGGGAAGAACGAAGGCGGAGCGCCAGCCGAACCACAGCGTCAGGCCGGCGATCAGCGGCGGAGCGAGCACGTTGCCCACCGAACTGCCGGAGGAAAACATGGCGATGGGCAGGCCGCGGTCCGCCCTGGGAAACCAGCGCGTGCAGGCCCGCAGCGCCGCCGGGTAGTTCCCCGGCTCTCCGATGCCCAGCAGAAACCGGATGGCGCCGAGGCTAAACGCGCCCTGGATGAAGGCGGTGAGCATGGTGCACACCGACCACCACACGATGCAGGCGGCCATGCCGATCCGCTCGCCGATGCGGTCCACCAGCCTGCCGCCCACGGTATACATCACCGTGTAGGAAATCAAAAAAGCGGAAACGATGTTGGAGTAGCCGTGCTGGCTGATCTGGAACTTCTCGCGCAAAAACGGCGCCAGGATCGACAGCGTCTGGCGATCGATCAGGTTCAGGATAGTGGACAGCGTAAGCCATGCGACGATGAACCACCGGGCCTGTCGATAGGGCAGCCGCATTCCCCCGGTTCGCACCTGCCGGCTTTCCGCCACCACTGAGAGCATAAGGCAGATATATGAGCCAAAACCGACCGCTTAAGGCAATTGAATTGTTTTCAACCATCTATCACTTTGGGTGAAAGCGGCTGCCGGTCAACTTCTGGCTCGCCTGTGGATCCCACCGGCCCCGGCAACCAGTCGCGGGCTCTTCCATTCGACCTTCCGGGTCTGGTCGATGAAGGCCTGGACCGGTTCCGGAACGTACCTCGATCTGCGGGTGAGCAGGGCAATCTTGGAAAACAGCGGCGGCTCCTGCTGGTGGATGGGAAACAGGCGGCCGCTCCGCAGGTCGGCGTCCACCAGCCACACGGGCAACATCGAGATCCCCAGGCCCGCGCGCACCATGGCCTTGATGGCGTCGGCATTATCGAACCGCATGTTCACGCGCGGGCGGAAGCCGTTGGCCGCGAAGTAGCGGTCAATCGGCTCTTCCATGCGCGAGCCTTTCTGGAAGAGGATGAATGGGTGGCGCTGCAGGTCGGCCAGCCGGCAACGGCGGGGCGCCTGCCGCAGGTGGGAGACCAGCACCAGCTCGAAGTCCCAGGAGGCGTTCACCTGGAAGCCCGGGCCCTCGACCAGGTCCGCCGAGATCAGCAGGGCCAGGTCCAGCGATCCCCTGGCCAGGCTCTCCAGCAGGAACGGCGTGTTCCCGGATTGCACGAACAGGTCCACGCCCGGGAAGCTGCGCCGAAACCTGCGCAACAGGGGGGGCAGGATATAGCTGCTCATGGCCGGGCCGGCGCCGATGCGGACCAGCCCGCTCTTCATGCCCCGCCATTCCGCCAGCGCCGAGATGGCCCCGTCGTGCTGCGCCAGCAGTTCCTTCAGGTAGGGAAGCAGGATCTCGGTGGCCTGGGTGAGTTGCAGGCGGCGCCCGGTTTTCTCGTAGAGCCGCACCCCCAATTCCCTTTCCAGCACTTTAAGCTGCTTGTGGATGGCGCCGACGCTGAGGTGGAGTTTCGCGGCCGTGGGGGTAATGCCGCCCAACTCCGCCAGCGTCACCAGGCTGCGTACCTCGTTCATCTCCATACTTCGCTAAAAGTAAACGATCTTTGAAAACTATTCAATTGCCTAGCGGCGGGCTTCAGGCTACCGTGGGCGCGGTCGAGTTCCCATGAGAAAAGTTGGACTTGCCGTTTCTCCGCCGCCGCCGGGCGTGGTGTGCCGTCCGCGCGCCGGCGAGGAGCCGATGGCGCGGCGCCCGAAGGGCGCCCGGGAGGAACAGATGCGCTGGCAGACTCTCGTTCGATTCACTTTCTTCTTGCTGGTGTTCTCGCTGCCGCTGGCGGCGCAGACCAACAACAGTTCGATCACCGGTACGGTGCTGGATTCCACCGGCGCGGCGGTGCCCGACGCCACCGTGACGGCCCGCAATCAGGAGCAGAACACGGTGGTCACTACGGTCACCAACGCGGACGGCATTTTCGTGTTTCCGCAGCTTCTGCCCGCCACCTACACGCTCACCGTGGAGAAAGCGGGCTTCAAAAAGTTCGAGAAACGCGACTTGATGCTGAACAATAACAGCACCCTGTCGGCCGGCATTATCAGTCTGGAGGTCGGGACCGTCCAACAGACCGTAGAGGTGGTGGCGCAGGGCGCCCAACTGCAGACCGATACCTCCGAGCAAGCCACCAGCATTGTGGGCACCCAGATCGAGAACGTCAACGTGGCCGGCCGCAGCTTCTTGACGCTGCTGACCGTGGTGCCCGGGATATACACGGAGGGCGAAGACTTTTCGCGGGCCACCAACCAGACCGGCAGCATCTATTCCAACGGAACGCGCGGCGGCACCTTTAACCTGACGCTGAATGGCGCCAGCAACCTGGACACCGGCAGCAACTCAAAGATGATGGCCACCGTGAGCCTGGACTCAGTGCAGGAGTTCCGGGTGCTGACAGCCAACTTCGACGCCCAATACGGCAAGAATTCGGGCGCACAGATCCAGGTGATCACCAAGAGCGGGACCAGGGACTTCCATGGCGGCGGCTACTGGTTTTTCCGCGACAAGGGCCTCAACGCCAACTCCTGGACGAACAACCGCGACGGCAGCGTCGGAGCCGACGGACAATATCACGCCATCCCCAGGCCGGGCTATCACTTCAACTACTTCGGCTACCGGCTTGGCGGTCCCGCTTACATCCCCGGCAAGTTCAACACCAGCAA
>JAPKYU010000190.1 GCA_026394175.1 Acidobacteriota bacterium
CGATGCGCTCCAGCCCGTCCGGCGCCGCGGAGGCCAGGTAATAGCCCGCGGCGCAAAGCACCACCGTTAGCCCGGCAAACAACAAGATGGTTGACCGCGCTTTCACGTTACAAGTCCGCCCCACCTCTTAACTCATAACTCTTAACTCTTGACTTCCAGGCCGGCCAGCTTCGGATTCAGCTTCTCGATCATCCGGACGGCGGCGACGGTGATGGCGCCCTCAGCCAACCCGGTCAGGGCGTGAACGCCGAGCAAGGAGACGAACAGAAGCCGCGGCGAGGCCACACCCGAGAAGCTGAGCTCGGCGGCGACGGCGGCGGCCCCGGCCATCACCGCCAGCCAGCCGCCCAAAAACAGCGCCGCCGCGCGAAACCGCCCGCCGGCCCGCAATGAAAGCCAGTAGGGCAGATAGCCGAAGAAAGCGCCGGTCATGCCCAGGTTCCAAAAATTGGCGCCCAGAGCGGTGACGCCGCCGTCCTGGAACAACAGCGCCTGCACCAGCAGGACGGCGGCCATCACCAGGGCCGCCGTGCAGGGGCCGAACAGCACCGCCAGCAGGGCCGCGCCGACGATGTGGCCCGAGGTGCCCGGCGCCACCGGGAAATTCACCATCTGCGCGGCGAAGATGAAGGCGCCCATCACGCCCAGCAGCGGCACGCGCGTTTCGTCGATCTGCGCCCGGCTCCGCCGGGCGCACCAGGCGACCGCTGGCGCCGCCGCCGCGTCCATCGTCACCCAGATCGCCGGCGATAGAAACCCGTCGGGAATATGCATGGCGGCACGCGCCACTGTAGCACGATCTCGGGAATCGTGCCACGAAAGATGATAATATCGCCAACCGGCCCATGTAAGCGAATACGGGGAGGCGGAATGCGGAGTGCGGAATAAGGGAACTACTTCGCACTCCGCACTCCCCTGCACGGCCGCAGGAAAGAGCCAGCTATGCCATCCGACCATCTGAGCCGCATCGGCGTTGCTATCGACCGGGAGCTATTGCGCAAGTTCGACCGCCACATCGACCGGCGGGGCTACACCAACCGCTCGGAAGCGTTCCGCGACCTGATCCGCGACGAACTGGTGCAGGCTGCCTGGGAATCGGGCCGCCGCGAAGTCGTGGGCACCATCACGCTTGCCTATCCCCATCACGTTCACCTGCTCAACGAGAAGCTGACCGACATGCAGCACCGCTACCACAAGAACATACTGTCCACGCTGCACGTGCACCTGGACCAGGAGCACTGCCTGGAGGTGCTGGTGGTGCGCGGCAAGGCGGCGGACGTGCGCAAAATCGCCGACGCCTTGATCAGCGTCAAGGGCGTCAAGCACGGCAGGCTCACGACCAGCACCACCGGCGCGGGGTTGACTTAAGGCGGTAGGCTATAGGCTCTGGGCTGTGGGCTCCACGCGATGCAAGCACCCCGCAACGTGTGGGGTTTGACCTACAGCCCACAGCCTACAGCCCACAGCCCGTTGGTTTCGGTTGCCTCGGTCGGTGGTTTCCGTTTACTCTGTTGTCTTGATGCCGAGCCGCGCCATCCCGCTCGCGTACCGCGTGGTGTTGTTTGCCGCCCTGGCGGCCACGATCCTGCTTTCGCCCGGCTGCCTGGTTCGCAGGCTGAAGATCGTGCGGCCCGGTGTCAAGAGCACCGACAAGTTGCAGACCGCCACCCTCGATCAACTGCTGGCACGCCTTCAAACCTGGAACCAGCAGATCCAGACAGTCACGGCCACGGTGGATCTGGAACCGACCCTGGGCACGGTGCTGAAGGGCGAGATCTCCCAATTAAAAGACGTCCGCGGCTACGTGCTGATCCGCAAGCCGAACATGATCCGCATGTTTGGGCTATACCCGGTGGTGCGGACGCGCGCCTTTGACATGGCGTCCAACGGCACCGACTTCGAGTTGTTCGTGCCGGTAAAGAACAAGTTCATCGTCGGAAAGAACCACCTCGACAAGCCGTCACCCAGGAAACTGGAGAACCTGCGGCCGCAGCACATCTTCGAGGCGCTGGTGATTGCGCCGCCGGAGAAAGGCGAGCGGGCGGTGCTGGAAAACGACACCGACGAGACCAACGCCTACTACATCGTTCACCTGCTGCGCGAGGAAGGCGGCCGCCTGCTGCTCACCCGCAACATCTGGTTCGACCGCGTTCGCCTTTCGATCGCCCGCCAGGAGATTTTCGACGAAACGGGCGACATCGTCAGCGACAGCCGGTACAACGACTATGACGATGTCCGCGGCGTCGCGTTCCCCAAGAAAATTTCCGTCATGCGCCCCAAGGATGAGTACGGCGTGGCGCTGACCGTCCTGAAGCTGCAGTTGAACGAAACGCTCGGCGACGAGAAGTTTGCGCTCACCCAACCGCCGGGGACCGAGTTGCTGGATCTGTCGGCGCCGAAGCGCCCGGCGGCGAAGATGTGAACGGCAGGCTGACGGTCCACGGCCCATCGGCTGTCCGGGCGACAGCCGGCAAACGATATGATCAACCGAATGGTGGTGAACAACCTGGCCCGCCGCCCGGTGCGCACCGCGCTCAGCATACTGGCGGTGGTCATCGAGGTGGTCCTCATCATCAGCGTGGTGGGGCTGGTGCGGGGCCTGCTGGATGAGGGGGCGCGCCGCCAGCAGGGCATCGGCGCCGACATCGTGGTGCAGCCCCCGGGGGCCTCCGTCTTCATGGGCCTCAGCAGCGCCACCATGCCGGTCAAGATGGGCGACGTTTTGGGGCAAGTGCCGGGCGTCACGGCTGTGACTCCAGTCTATTTCCAGAGCTTCGGCGGGCTCACGCTGGCCTACGGTATCGACTTGGAGAGCTTCCGCGCGGTCAGCGGTGGCTTCCAGGTGCTCCGGGGCCGCACGATTCAGGGCGGCTACGAGGTCATGATTGACGACGTATACGCCGCGGAGAACAAAGTGAAGGTGGGTGACACGCGGGAGCTTTGGGGGCACGACTTCACCGTGGCCGGCATCGTCGAGCACGGCAAGGGCGCCCGCCTGTTCGTTCCGCTGGCCACGGTGCAGCAGCTCTCCGGCAGCCAGGGCAAGGCATCGATTTTCTACTTGCGCGTCGCCGGGCCGCAGGACCTGGGCCCGGCGCTGGCGCGGTTCAAGAGCATGCTGCCGGGCTACAACATCCGCTCCATGGAAGAAATGACCTCGCTGATGATGGCCGGCAACCTGCCCGGGGTAAAGCCCTTCGAGCGGATCATGATCGCCATCGCCGTGGTTATCGGCTTCCTGGTCATCTTCCTGGCTATGTACACGACCGTGCTGGAGCGCACCCGCGAGATCGGCATTCTGAAGTCGCTGGGCGCCTCGAAGGGTTATATCGTCAACGTGATTCTGCGGGAGACGGTGCTGGTGGCGCTGCTGGGAATCGGTCTGGGCATCGGGGCCAGCCTGCTGTTGCGGTACGTCGTGCTGCACAACTTTCGGACCCTCGCCATCCTGATCACGCCCGGCTGGCTGCTGCGCGCCTCGCTGATTGCCGTTGGCGGCGCGTTGCTGGGGGCCTTCTACCCGGCTTTGCGCGCCGCCCGCCAGGACCCCATCGAGGCGCTGGCGTACGAATGACCATAGGCAGGAAGCAGGAGGCAGTAAAGGAGGGCGGGGCGGGCCGCTGAAGGACACCAATGGCGCTACACCACATCATCGAGGTCGAGAGCCTCGAAAAGGTCTTCCACGTGGGCAGGGTGGACGTGCCCGCCCTGCGCGGCGTGGACCTGCGCGTGGAGGCCGGTGAATTCCTGGCGGTCATCGGCCCCTCCGGCTCCGGCAAATCGACCCTGTTTCACATCATCGGCGGCCTGACTTCGCCGACCGCGGGGCGGGTGCTGGTGGACGGCGTGGACCTGGCTTCGGTGGGCGACGCCGGCCGCACCCGCCTGCGCAAGGAGAAGGTAGGCTTCGTCTTCCAGCGCTTCAATCTTCTGCCCACGCTCACGGCCCAGGGCAACATCGATGTCGCTCGCCACATTGCCGGCGACTTCAGCCACTACCAGGAGGCCCACTTCCAGGAGATTGTGAAGATGCTGGGCATCGAGCGCCGCCTGCATCATCGCCCGGCTGAGCTTTCCGGGGGCGAGCAGCAGCGGGTGGCCACCGCCCGCGCGCTGGTGAACGGCCCCGCCATCCTGCTGGCCGACGAGCCCACCGGCAACCTGGACACCGAGAATTCGCAGGCCGTGCTGGAGGTGCTGCGCGGCCTCAACCAACGCCTCGGCCAGACCATCCTCATGATTACCCACAACCCGGAAGCCGCCGGCTTTGCCCACCGCACCGTGGCCATGCGCGACGGCCG
>JAPKYU010000517.1 GCA_026394175.1 Acidobacteriota bacterium
GGCAGCGTGGCGCTGGCCGCGCCGTCGTCAACCGGCGCTGCCGGCACGGCGGCCGGAGCAGCGGCCGCGCCCCGGGCGGCCGCCGCCTGTGCCATCCGCCGCCCCCGCTCGCGATAGGCCGCGTAGTTCTTCAGATCCCCGGCCAGCTCGCCGCAGCTCTGGTAGCGCTCGGCCGGGTTCTTGGCCAGCGCCTTCAGCACCACGTAATTCACGCCGGGGTCCAGCGCCGCTTTGACCGCAGAGGGCGGCTCCGGATGCTCGCCGATGATCTTGTAGATGACGGTGGTGATGTTGTCGCCCAAGAACGGCCTGGCTCCCGTCAGCATCTCGTAGAGCATCACGCCGAGCGAGAACAGGTCGGAACGGCTGTCGGCGCCCTGTCCCTTGACCACCTCCGGCGACATGTAGGAAGGCGTCCCGAGCACCTGGCCGGTGCCGGTCATGGTGGCGCCCGTGATTTTGGCGATGCCGAAGTCCATCACCTTGACGTGCCCGCCCGACACAATAACGTTGGCGGGCTTCACGTCCCGGTGCACGATGTAATGGCCGTGCGCGTGGTCCAGCGCGGCCGCGATCTGTTCCGCCAGCCGAATCACCTGCTCCACCGGCAGGGGGCCTTGCGCCAGCATCTTCTGCAGCGTCTCGCCCTCGACCAGTTCCATGGCGATATAAAAAAGGCCCTGGTCCTCGCCGGCATCGTAGATGGTGACGATATTGGGGTGAGAGAGGACCCCGGCCGCCTGCACCTCGCGCCGGAAGCGCATCACCAGTTCCGTGTCTCCGGCGTCCAGTTGCACGGTCTTGACGGCGACGGTTCGGCCGATGGTCGGGTCGTAGCCCCGGTAGACGACGCCCATCGCGCCGCGCCCCAGTTCCTCGATGATCTGATACCGGCCTACTTGTGTCGGCAACATAGCCCAGCCCGCTGTCCGCGGAGTATAGCACACGAAGAAGGCTGGAGCCTGGAGGCTGGCGGCTGATGGCCTACTGCCTGCTGCTTACTGCCTCCAGCCTCCGGCATTCTGCTACAATCTGTCGATGCCGCAGAAGGGCCCCGGGAGGCCGGGCCGGCGAACACGCGCACCTCAGCGGCGAACGCCAACTGCGAGGGAGCTATGACATCACGGTTGTTTCCTGCGGTGGTTCTGTTGGTTCTCGGGTTCGTCTTGGTGCAGACCACCAAACCCTACCTGCACGGCTGGAAGTACGAGCAACTGGTGCAGAGGGAGGTCGATTCGGGGCGCACCCGCGCCGAAGCGGGCGCGGTGCATAAGCGGGTGCTGGAGCAGGGCCGGGCCATGGGTTTCATCATTAAGGATGACGACGTGCAGGTGGAGCGGCTGGTGCGCGGCTACCAGGTGCGCGTCCGTTACTCGGCCCCGGTGGACTTCAAGGTGTACCGCACCGTTGTTAATTTCGATTTCTCCGCCCGCACCTCCGACACCGTGCTGTCGGAATGAAACGCCGAGCGCTGTGTGCCAGCGGTACAAGGAGACTCCGCATTCCGCACTCCGCACTCCGCGCTCCGCACTCCGCACTCCGCACTCCGCACTCCGCACTCCGCACTCCGCACTGCGAACTGTGGTACACTCAACCGAAGTACGGCGGGCACGACCCGTCGGCTCTCTCCGCGCGGAAGTGGCGGAACGGCAGACGCAGCGGACTCAAAATCCGCCGCCCCACAAGGGCGTGAGGGTTCAAATCCCTC
>JAPKYU010000181.1 GCA_026394175.1 Acidobacteriota bacterium
CTCATCCACCGCTTTGGGGGTGTTCTCGATGAGCAGGTGCGTGAAGCTCTCTGCCCGGATCCCGGAATGCCGGAGGGCTTCGGTGTGCTCGACCAACTCCGTGCACTGGACCGCCCAGCGCGCCAGGTCCTTGCCGACGTAGAACAGCATGGACAGCTCGCAGTGGCGCCCGGCGAACAGTGTGGATTCCAGCTCTTCGACGCTGTAGTTCTCCCCGGGCAGCAGGCCCTGGAGCATCAGGCTGGCCCGGGAACTGGCCAGCAGCTTCTCGGGGCCGGAAGGTTCCGAGAAGGGGTGCAGGATGAGTGGCGGCAGCGTCCACTGCCGGTCGGGCTTGATCACTATGCTACAGATCGGCTGTGCGGGGGCAGGGGATTAGCCCCAACACCGGCGCACGAGTGTTGTTCTAGAATACAGCCATGAGCAGCCAATCCACACCTGCACCCGAAGCCCCCACTCCACGCAAGGGGGAGTTTGCCCGTCTGGCCGGAGTTCTAACGGATCCCAAAGTGGCCTTCGCGGACATCGTCGTCCATCCGCGGTGGTGGGTTCCGCTGGCTCTGGTAGTTGTGCTGGCGATCGTGTATATGGCAGCGTACTCCCGGCACGTCGGCTGGGGGGGCTACATTCGTCACACCATCGAGACCAACTCTCGCACGCAGAACCTGCCCGTCGAGCAGCGGGAGAGAATCATCGAGCAGCAGACGCGTTATGCCCCCGTGCTCGGCTATGTCATCGCCGTGGCGGCCAGGCCGGGCGTCGCGCTGATCACGGCCGGGCTTCTCCTTTTTGTCTTCAAGCTCATGCTGGACGCCCAGCTCACGTTCCGCCAGGTGTTTGCGGTCACCTGTTACTCCTTCCTGACGGGCGTGCTCTAGGTCGCGTTATCCATTCTGGTGATGTTCCTCAAGAACCCGGAGGATTTCAACCTCCAGGATCCGTTGGGCGCCCATCTGGGCTCGTTGCTGGACCCGGAGGCCGCACCCAAGTGGCTGGTCGCCCTGGCGAGTTCGTTTGATCTGTTCACGCTCTGGACGATGCTGCTGCTGGCTACCGGGCTTTCCGTAGCCGCCAGGAAGCTCTCCTGGGGCAAGTCACTGGCCGGCGTGGTGGTTCCGTGGGTCGTCTGGGTCGCGGTGAAAGTTGGCTGGAGGGCCATCTTCGGCTGACCGCGGCTGACGCTGTCGCCCGAGGCGGTTGGGTGTACACTGGAGGCTGGAAGGTGTGAAATAATCGGCCAAACCGCTCCCTGACGGTCGCGGCTCGGTCAGGAGCCCAGTGTCTCGAGTGGGTTACCGAGATGGGATGAGAAGGCCGGCCTCCTGCGGGATGCGTTAAGCTCCCAATGGGTTGCGCACTCAAAGGTGCAATCGAAAGGAGGACCGGCCATGAAGAAGCATACCACCGTGGAGGCGAGGAAGGGCATCCTGTCGAAGACGACGCGGGGGCAGATTCACCGCCGGGCAGCAGGGGAGAGGCTGACCGTGGGGTTAGACCTCGGCGATCGCCACAGTCGCTACTGCATTGTTGACGAGCAGGGCGAGGTATGGATCGAAGGTACGCTGCCGACCACGAAGACGGGTCTGAACCGGTTGTTCAAGAGGATGCCGCGGAGCCGGGTGGTTTTAGAGGTGGGGACACACTCGCCGTGGGTGAACCGGCACCTGGCGGAGTTGGCTCACGAGGTAATCGTGGCCAACCCGCGGAAGGTCGCCTTGATTTCCAGAAGCAGACAGAAAGACGACCGCCTGGACGCGGAAAAGCTGGCGCGGTTGGGGCGGATCGATCCGCAACTACTGGCGCCGATCCGCCACCGCAGCGCACAGGCCCAGGGCGACCTGATGGTGATCCGGGCGCGGGAGGCCCTGGTGGAGGGGCGCACCAAGCTGATCAACGCGGCGCGGGGGCTGGTGAAGTCCCTGGGGGAACGGCTCCCCTCCTGCGACAGTGAGGCGGTGGGGCTGGAGCTAACCGAGAAGCTAAGCGCGCCCGTGCGGCAAACCTTGGAGCCGTTGCTACGCAGTGTGGAGTCGCTGAGCGCTGAGATCGCCGCCTACGACGAGCAGATCCAGCAACTGGAAGAGCGCTACCCCGAAGTCGAGCTGCTCAAACAGGTCTATGGAGTAGGCCGCCTGATCGCGCTGACTTTCCTGTTGACTATCGAAGACCCCTCCCGCTTCCGGCGCAGCCGGGAGGTGGGCGCCTACCTGGGTTTGCAGCCGCGCCGGCGGGAGTCCGGGGCGAGCCAGCCGCAATTGGGGATCAGCAAAGAAGGGGACCGCGATGTGCGTCGGCTGCTGGTGCAAGCGGCCCATTGCATTCTGCGGCAACGGGCGCCGGACAGCGATCTGCGGCGCTGGGGCTTGAAGCGGATGCAGCGTGGCGGCAAGAGCGCCAAGCGGAAGGCGGTGGTGGCGGTGGCCCGGAAACTGGCGGTGTTGCTGCATCGGTTGTGGGTGAGCGGGGAGGTCTACGAGCCGCTGTACAACCGCCAAGCGGTGCGCGCGGCAGCGGCGTAGAACAGGAGATTGAGCTTTGTCAGGTATGCTGAAGCGCCGAGTTCGGGTGACTGCGAGCGCGCGGCGGACCGCCCCACCGGGCTACCGGAGGCGGCAGGTCGATTCCGAGATGGCAGCACCCACTGAGACGAGAACCCCAACGGGCACCGGAGCCCGCGTGGCTCCAACAAGAGTGCGGATGGAAGCAGGGCGACAGAGGCGCAGGCGGATCTGGCATCAGGCAAGCTTAGGCGGAGCCAGGGGGTGGCAAGGACGAAGCAGCGGGCCTGCCATTCCCTCCTCCTTGATCGTAAGGCAGCGCGGCCACCCGTCCAGGCTACCCTGGCGGCTCGCTTCGCTCGGCCTGGACGGGGCCCGACCGCGCTGCCAGAAGGGCTTTACTCAGACGAGGGAATGGCAGGCTTTGGCGGGCAGGCTTCGCCTGCCCGGCCGGCTGCCGCCGGCCAAAGGGGTTACTTGACAGTGGCCGGCCTTCTCATGGAAGTGGCCGGCCTTCTCATGGAAGCCGCGCGCGTTAGCAAGCGGTCTGAAGTGGGCGTTTTTCAGCACCCTCTTTAGGCTGCGGGTGGTGAATTGCCGGTTGCAGGTTGTGAGCGGTGGCCTCGGGGTTGTAGGCTGGAGGCAGATGCCGGTGGATGCGGCCATCGAGACCTACAGTCTGACCAAGGTGTACCGCAGCTTGTGGAGACGCCGGGAGATCCGCGCGGTGGATGACGTTTCCCTGCGCGTGGAGCGCGGCACCACCTTCGGGCTGTTGGGACCAAACGGGGCAGGGAAGACCACCTTCGTGAAAATGCTGCTGTCCTCGGTGCGCCCCACGGCCGGCAGCGCCAGCATATTCGGCCAGGATTGCCGCCGCGCCGAGGCCCGCCGTCCCATCGGCTACCTGCCGGAGAACCACCGGTTCCCGGCCTACATGACCGGCAGCGGAATGCTGGATTTCTACGCCGCGCTTTCGGGCATGGATGCGGGGTCGCGTAGGAGGCGCATTGGCGAACTGCTGGCGCTGGTGGGCCTGGAGAAATGGGCCGGCCTGCGGCTGGGCAAGTACTCCAAAGGCATGTTGCAGCGCCTGGGACTGGCGCAGGCGCTCATGCACTCCCCGGCGCTGCTGGTGCTGGATGAGCCTTCCGACGGTGTGGATCCGGTCGGGCGGAGGCAAATTCGGGAAATGCTGCACGGCCTGGAGGAAAGAGGCGTCACCATTTTCATCAACTCGCACCTGCTGGCGGAGGTGGAGCTGTTCTGCCGCGAAGTCGCGATTCTGCACCGCGGCAAAGTGGCCCTGGTGGGGAAGGTCAAGGAATTGACCGCCGGCAACGGCTACAGCCTGAGCGCAGCTTCGGTGCCCGAGCGTCTGGAGGAGGAGTTGCGCGCGCGCGCCTCGGCGGCGGCGTCCCGCGACGGGCTGCTCGAGTTGCAGTTCGCCAGCCGCCAGCAGGTCAACGAAGCCGTCGATCTGCTTCGGGCAGCAGGATGCGAGATCGAAAGCCTGCTGCCGACTGCCAGCACGCTGGAAGAAGTGTTCATGAGGACGGTCAATGCCTAGGTCGGGCCTGCTGGTGACGTCCATCCTGATCCGGGATACTTTCCGCGAAGCTTCGGCCCGATGGGTTTTCTGGGGGCTGTTCGGGCTGTCCACGGCGTTGATCCTGTTCTTC
>JAPKYU010000089.1 GCA_026394175.1 Acidobacteriota bacterium
GCCCCCACCGCCGCCATCATCAGCACCGACACGCTGAGGCGGAACCAGTAGGGGCGGACGTACCTCAGCAGGCGGAACAGTTCCGGCATGAAGCGTTCATTTTAACTCACCACCAAGGCACCAAGGGCACAAAGAGCACAAAGAAGACGGCCTTTGTGTCCTTCGTGTTCCTTGTGCCTTGGCGGTAAAAAAACCTACAACTGCGGGAGCGGCGTGGCGTAGCGGCCCTGGAAGACCTCGGCAAAGACCTGAAGCATGTCCGGGTGGATCAGGCCGTTGGAGGCCAGAACCGTGTCGCTGGAGACCGAATGAGCGGCGCCGCGCATGTCGGTGACGCGTCCGCCCGCTTCCTTCACAATCAGCGTCGCGGCCGCCACATCCCAGGGATTCAGGTTGAACTCCCAGAAAGCGTCCAGGCGGCCGCAGCCCACGTAGCACATATCGAGCGCCGCCGAACCCGCCCGGCGAACCCCATGCGTGCGCATGGTGAGCTGGTGGTAAAAGTGGATGTTAGCGCTCTTGTGGCGTTTGCGGGTGGGGAAGCCGGTCGCCACCAGCGCTTCCGAGAGCGCCGCCACGCCTGAAACCCGAATGCGCCGGTTGTTCAGCATGGCGCCCGTGCCCTTCTCGGCCGTGAACAACTCGTCGCGGAGCGGGTCGTAGACCACGCCGATCAGCGGCTCGCCCGACTTCTCCAGCCCCATCGAGACGCAAAAGAACGGGAAGCCGTGCGCGAAATTGGTGGTGCCGTCCAGCGGATCGATGTACCAGCGGTAGGGCGAATCGGACTCGCGCCCGCCCCCTTCCTCCGCCAGGATGCCGTGGTCGGGAAAGCGCGTGCGCAGCCGCTCGGTGATCAGCCGCTCGGAGGCCCGGTCGGCTTCGGTGACGATGTCGACATCGCCCTTGTATTCCACGCGGATGCGGCGGTCGTAATAGGGCAGCAGCAACGCGCCGGCCGCGCGGGCAATCTCAACGGCAGTGGCAAGGAAATCAGGCATGGAAGCTATCAGTCATCAGCTCTCAGCTTTCAGCTTTCGGCTTTCTGGCTGATAGCTGAAAGCTGAGAGCTTGCCGGCCGGCCGCTATTTTTGCGGTGAATCCTCGTAGAGATACTTGATCTCGTGCTTGAAGATGAACAGGTTCGGCGCATTCTGGCGGGTCAGGCGGATGAACCGCTTGTCGTAATACTCAATGAATCCCGACACAAGCTCACCGGACCGCAGCTTGATGGTCACCGGAGCCTGGGTCTGCACCAGGTGGCGCAGGTAGGCTACCTCCCGGTGGGTCTCGCCCGGGGCCCGTTCGTGGAGACTGTGACGCTTTTCTTCATCCATAGTGAACATGTAGCGGCGACCCCGCTTGGCGGGGCCGCCATCTGTGCGCTTGCCGGCCGCTTGATGGCGACCCCACCAAGCGGGGTCACCCCTACATCACCGGTCTCTTAGATAATACCCTTTGCGCGCCTGCACGGTAAAGCCGGGACTCAGGACGCGGACCTGCAGGCGGCGGTAGCCGCCGGCAGCCAGGTTGGGATCCGCGTAGAAGCCGAGCACGTATTGGGTATGCAACTCATCGGCGATGCCGGCAAACACCGGATCGAACTGGGCGGCGTTCTCCGGCGTGTAGAAACGCCCCCCGGTCCCTTCGGAAAGCAACTGCAGGGCGTGCTCACCGGCTGTATCCCGGCCGGCGTCGCTGCGGATGGGCACGACAATGATGCTGTAGAGGACCGCATCGGCCTCCTGCGCCGCGCGCAAGGCCTCCTTGAAACCGATGTGGCTGGTGGTATCGCCGCCGTCGGTGACCAGGATCATCACCTTGCGGCCCTGTTGCTTGCGCAGTTGCTCGGCCGCCAGGAAGATGGCGTCGAACAACGAGGTGCCGCCGCCGGGCCGCACGCTGCGCAGCACCTGCTCCAGCCGGATGGCGCTGGAGGTAAAGGCGGTGGCCTGGGTCACCTCGTCGTTGAAGGGGAACAGCGCGATCCGGTCCTGCTCCCGAAGGATCGAGCGCGCGAACCGGCTGGCCGAATCCTGCTCGAACTTCAGGTCCTTGGCCGTCGAGCCGCTGATATCCAGCAGCAGCGCGATCGACAAGGGCACTTCCGCTTCCCGGGCGAACACGCGGATGGCCTGCGCTTGGCCCTCGTCGAGAACCTCGAAATCCTCCCGGGTCAGGGCCCGGGCCAGTTGGCCGTCCGGCCCGCGCACCGTGGCCGTGACATTCACCAGCCGCACCGCAAGCTTGATCGTTGTTTCCTGGGCGTGACTCAACCACAAAGACACCAAGGACACAAAGACCACGAAGAAGATGCCCTTTGTGACCTTTGTGTTCTTGGTGGCTTTGTGGTTCATTTCTGCATGACCTCGCCCTCAACCCAGACCGCGCCGTCGGCGAAGTACTCTTTTTTCCAGATGGCGACGCTCTTCTTGACGCGGTCGATGGCATGGCGGCAGGCGTCGAAGGCGGGAGCGCGATGGGCCGAGGTGACAACGATGGCAATGCTGGTCTCCCCGATTTCCAGCCGCCCCAGGCGGTGCACGATGGCCACGCGGTCGATGGGCCAGCGCGCGCGCGCCTCGCCGGCGATGGCGCGCATCTGTTCCAGGGCCATCGCTTCGTACCCCTCGTATTCCAGGTATAGCGTGGGGCACCCGCCGGAACCATTGCGCACAATCCCCTCGAAGACGACGACCGCCCCGTCCTCACCGCGCCGGAGGCCGGCGGCGAGCGCAGCCACATCAATCGGCGCCCGCACGATTTCGGCGGTTTCGTGCTGCACGGTGTTTCATGCCCCCGGAGACGGGTGGAAGGAACGCCACTTCGTCGCCATCGGCCAGGAATTCGGAGTGGCTGGCGATTTTCTGATTGCGCGCCAGAACCGTGGAGCGCTCCATCTCCGCAAGCTGGGGAAACCGGCGGGCGTATGAACGAAAAAGGCTGCCCAGATCCGCGCCGTCTTCAACGTCGGCGGTTTCCTCGGCCCTGCCGACGATCTCTTTCACCCGCCCAAAAAAGAGAACTCTTACGCGCATCGCCCTGCAACCTGTCACCTGCAACCTGCAACCTATTTCTCCACTTCGATGCGCTGCAGCGTGCGCTCCTGTTCACGGCGCGACTTGACGCGGTCCAGCGCCTCCTTCAGCAGGATCTGCACGCCGCTCAGGAATTAGATCTGCGCGGAGCGGAAGTGTTTCCAGGCCGGCGAGTGCCGCCATTCCCGCGGCACCAGCGCCCGCAGGTTAGGCAGGACCTCCTCGGCCGGGCGCTTTCTACGCGCCGGCCTCTTGCTTGGACGCCTTTGTCTGCTGGCCATCTTTCATTCCTTTGCCGAAGTTGATCACCAGTTCGGAGCCCTGGATCTTGGCGCTGGATGGCGCCCGGTTCGCCAGCCGCTGCGGGAGGGCCACGTGCCGCTTGTAGCTGCCCACGCGCACGATCAGCTCGTCGAAGCGCTGGTACAGGTCCACGTCCTCGGAGTCGGCAAACGGTAGCTTCAGGCGCACCTGGTAGGTTCCGTTCACCTTGGAGAATTTGTAGGGCGCTTCATGGTAATGAACACCGACCGGATCCCGGCTGCCGTACAGCGTCTTGGCCAGGCGGTCCAACTCGCGGACGCCGAGGATCTCGCTGTCAAACAGCGGCAGCTTCCAGATGGGCACGGGCGCGAACATGTCCTCCACGCTGGCCACGTAGCGCTGGTGCAGGTTTTTCCAGCCGGCAAAGAAATCGTCACGCACCTCGCGCGGCAGGATGCGGTTGACGATGACGGCATCGATGGTCATCCCGTAGAGGGAAAAGTACATGAAAGCGCGCTGGGTTTCGCGCAGCACCACCTTCTCCGGGTTGGTCACCAGCCGGACGGTGGTGCGATTGGAGTCCACCAGCACCCGGTCCACCCCGCGCAGCTTCTCGTACAGGCTCTCCAGGTTGGCGAAGTAGTCGTCGCCGGGAAGGGGGATGGAGGTGAAGGTGCTGTGCATGGGCCGCACCATCCGCGCCACGCCCCGCTGCACGGTGAAGATCTTGTTCATGTACCACTCCAGCGTGGTCGGCATGCTGATGAAGCGGAGGGACTCGCCGGTGGGCGCGCAGTCCAGCAGGATGACGTCGAAACGGTTGTCGCGCAGGTACTGGTTCACGTACATCAGGCTGCTGACTTCTTCCATGCTCGGGAAAATCGCCAGCTCCTCGGCCAGGATCTCGTTCAACCCGCTGACGTTCAGCAGCGAGGAAATGTAGCCGTGGACCTCGCGCCAGTGGCGCTGGATCTCCTCCTGGATTTCCACTTCCTGGATCCACAGGTTGTTGCGGATCCTGGTCAGGCGCCCCTGGCTGCGGTCCAGCAGGCGCCGGTCCAGATCGAAGGAGTCGGAGAGCGAGTGGGCCGGATCGACGCTCATCACCAGGGTGCGGCAGCCGCGCCGGGCCAGTTCCAAACCGGTGGCCGCCGACACGCTGGTCTTGCCGACCCCTCCCTTGCCGGCGAACAGAATGATGCGCATCCGTTTCAACATACCACACAACGCCGCTGGCTACTTCAATTGCTCCGTGAGGAAGGAAACTTGGCTGACCTCGGTGCCCAAACGCCTGGCGATGCGCTGCGCATCCTCGATGGTGCTGGCCCACCGGTCTTCCTTGATGGCGCGGTTGCGCTCGCCGGGGTCTTCCAGCGCCGCGCCGAAGATGGGCAGCACGTGCGGATTCCTGGTAAGGAACTGGTACGGGGGTTGGCCCTCGGCAATCCGTTTGCGGGCCTCCTTGAGTTCCAGCGTGTCGATGAACATACCTTTCTTTTAAGCCAAAAACCGGCTGAAAGGCAAGAGGTCGGCAGGCCATGGGCTGTGGGCCGTAAGCTGTGGGCTGGAGCAGACAATGATCTCGAAGCATGGGTTGTGCCAGGCCCACGGCCTACAGCCGACTCACTTTGCATCTTAAAGTGAAGGCCGGGATGTGGTATCGTATAGCCTTCGGACAGGGAGCGGACGGCGGGCGAGCGCGTCCCCGGGCGAGGTCATTCAGTGACGGCTGCCAAGATGTTATGGCCGGCGCCGCGTGATGCGGAAGAGGCCGGCCTGCTGGCGCAGATCGACGCGGCGCGCCTGCCCGGCCATGTGGCCATCATCATGGACGGGAACGGGCGCTGGGCCCGCCAGCGGCGCTTGCCGCGCGCCGCCGGGCACCGCGCCGGAACCCGCTCGGTCCGCGAGGTCATTGAATACTCCGCGCGCCTCGGCCTTCATGCCCTGACTCTCTACGCCTTCTCGATGGAAAACTGGAAGCGGCCGAAGCCGGAGCGCGAGATGCTCTGGAAGCTCCTGCACCAATACCTGAAGAAGGAACTGCCCGCGCTGCAGCGGAACAACGTCCGCTTTCAGGCCATCGGCCGGCTGCACGAGCTTCCCGTACTGGTGCAGGCCGACATCGCGAGTGCGGTGGCGCTCACGGCCGGCAATACGGGCCTGCTGTTGACGGTGGCGCTCAACTACGGGGCGCGCGCCGAGTTGGTGGATGCCTTCAACGCCATTCTCGATCGGGTGGACGGCAACGGCGGGATGGGTGGATTGCGGGTGGATGAGGAGATGATCCGCGCCAACCTGTACACCCAATCGCTGCCCGATCCCGACCTCCTGATCCGGACCAGCGGCGAGCTTCGGGTCAGCAATTTCCTGTTGTGGCAGATCGCCTATGCCGAAATCTGGGTGACCGGCACGTACTGGCCGGACTTCAACCGTAAACACCTGTTGCAGGCCATCATTGACTACCAAAAACGCGAACGCCGCTACGGCGGCCTCTCGTACCGGGACGCCGCGCAGTAACACGCTGGCGCGCGTCCTCACCGCCCTGGTCCTGATCCCGCTGGTGTTGGCGTTGGTGGCCTGGGCGCCGCGCTGGCTGTTTTCCGCCGTCGTGACCCTGGTGGCGGTGGCGGCGCTAAGGGAGTACCTGGCGCTGGCCGCGCAATCGGGGCTGGGACCGCTCACCTGGTTCAGCTACGCCGCCACCGCCGTGCTGGTCTTCTGGGCGCCGCTGGCGGAAAGCCCGGCGCTGCTGGTGCTGGCGGCCCTGGCGCTGGCCGCGCGGCCGGCCCGCAGCCTGGAGAAAGCGTTGCCGGGCGCCGCCGCCTCCGTGCTGGGCGTCCTTTACGTGGGCCTGCCGCTGGCCATGTTGAGCGACCTGCGGCGGCTGTTCGATGGCCCGCGCTGGGTCATTTACGTGCTTGCGCTCACCTGGGTCAGCGACACGGCCGCCTATTTCGGCGGCCGCGCCTTCGGCCGGCACAAGCTGGCGCCCAGGATCAGCCCCGGCAAGACCTGGGAAGGCGCGGTGGCATCGCTGGCCGTCAGCCTGGCGTTTGGCATGGCCTACCTGGCGTGGATGCGCCCGGACATGGGCCTGGCCTGGAGCGGCTCAATCTCGGCCGCCGTCAACATCGCCAGGCAGGCCGGCGACCTGGTGGAGTCCGCCGTCAAGCGCGGCGCCGGGGCCAAGGATTCCGGATCGATGCTGCCCGGCCACGGCGGACTGCTGGACCGCATCGATGCTCTCCTCTTCGCCGTCCCCGCGTTGTGGTACATTCTGAGTTTGCGCGTGTCCTGGCTGCTATCGCCGTTCTAGGCTGCAGGCTCCAGGCCACAGGCTACAGGCGGGAAACCAGACGCCGTGGCCTGCAGCCTGCAGCCTGCAGCCTGTAGCCTGTTCATGAAAACGCTGGCCATCCTGGGAAGCACCGGCTCGATCGGGCAGAACACCCTGCGCGTGCTGGAAGCGTTTCCGGGCCGCTTCGCGGTGCATGCCATGAGCTGCGGCGACAACATCGAGTTGTTCGCGCGGCAGATCGCGCAGGTTCGCCCCAAGCTGGCGGTGGTCAAAGAAGATAAGAATCGGGAGGCCCTACGCCGCCATCTAAGGGACAGCGGGGCTGAGGTCCCGGAGGTGCTCAGCGGCTGCGGCGGCATGGTGGCCGCCGCCTCGGCGCCGGAAGTCGATATTGTGGTATCGGCCACGGTGGGCGTGGCCGGGCTGCCCGCCACCTATGAGGCGGTCCGGCTGGGCAAGCGGATCGCCCTGGCCAACAAGGAAGTGCTGGTGGCCGCCGGGGAACTGGTAACCGCCGCGGCGGCCGAATCCGGCGCCGAAATCCTGCCGGTGGACAGCGAGCACAACGCGCTGCACCAGTGCCTCCGGGGCGGCCGCCGCCAGGAAGTGCGGCGGCTGATCCTGACTGCTTCCGGCGGCCCCTTCCTCCGGGCCGGCCGCGCGGAGCTGGAACGCGTGACTGTCGAGCAGGCGCTCAATCATCCCACCTGGCGCATGGGCAGCCGGATCACCATTGATTCGGCCACCCTGATGAACAAGGGTTTTGAGGTGATCGAGGCCCGCTGGCTGTTCGGCTTCCCGGCCTCGCGGGTCGATGTCGTCATCCATCCCCAATCCACCGTGCACTCTATGGTGGAGTTCCTGGACGGCTCAATCCTGGCGCAACTGTCGGTGACCGACATGAAGATCCCGATCCAGTACGCGCTGACCTACCCGGACCGCCTGCCGGCCGCCGACAATCGGTTGTCGCTGGAGAATCTGGGGAAACTGGATTTTTCGGTCCCCGACCCGGGCCGCTTTCGCTGCCTGGAGCTGGCCTACCAGGCGCTGGAAGCCGGAGGAACAGCGACCTGCGTACTGAATGCCGCCGACGAGGTCGCTGTCGGCGCGTTTCTCGCCGGGCGAATCGGCTTTCTGGCCATTCCCCGGGTCATTGAAGAGGCGCTGAACCGGATTCCGCCAGGCCAGGCGCGGAATCTGGATGAGTTGCAGGAATGCGACCGGGCGGCGCGCGCCGCCGCCCTGGCCGCCATCGAACAGGGGAGATCCTAATTGCGGATTGCGGATTGC